>SXWH01000219.1 GCA_005791535.1 Verrucomicrobiaceae bacterium
AGTTCCCGGAAAAGCTCATCCCGCTCATGATCACAAACGCCCTCGGCGACCTGCAACTGCCGGTCTATGGCGACGGCCTGAATGTGCGCGACTGGATTCACGTTCACGACCACAACGAAGCCGCGCTGGCGGTGCTGGAGAAGGGACGCAGCGGCGAAGTTTACAACATCGGCGGCGACGGCGAGATGACGAACATCGAGGTCGTGCGCATGATTCTCGACGAATTAAGGAAGTCCGATTCGCTGATCAAATACGTCACCGACCGCCCCGGGCATGATCGCCGTTACGCGATCGACTCCTCGAAGATTCAGAACGAACTCGGCTGGAAACCGCGTCACCGCCCCGAGCAGGGAATCCGCGAGACCATCGCGTGGTATGTCGCCAACCGCGCGTGGTGGGAGCCCCTGCGGAAGAAATAGGTGACGCACCGCCGCGCCGTCGTCCTCCTATTCATCTCCGCCGCGCTCTGGAGCCTCGGCGGAGTGTTGATCAAATCCGTGGAATGGCCCTCGCTCGCAAAAGCGGGTGCACGGTCATTCTTCGCCGCGCTAGTCTTCCTCGCATGGCTGCGGCGTCCGGTCATCACATTCTCCCGCGCCCAAGTGAGTGCCGCCGTGGCTTACGCGGGAACGGTTTCATTTTTCGTCGTGGCGAACGATCTCACGACTGCCGCGAACGCCATCTTTTTACAATACACCGCGCCGATTTACGTCGTCTTCCTCGGTCACTGGCTGCTCGGCGAGAAGGCGCGGAAGTCCGATTGGGTCTGCATCGCCGTGGCGCTCTGCGGCATCGCGCTTTTCTTCCGCGACCAGATCGATAGGCGCGGCGCATGGGGCATCGCCGCGGCGCTCGGGAGCGGGCTTTCGTTCGGCACGATGGTGGTGTGCCTGCGGATGGAGAAAAACAATTCGCCCGCGACGGCTTTGCTGCTCGGCAACGTGCTGACCGTGCTCATTTCCATCCCGTCCATCGCCTCGGCGGGACTGCCGTCCGGAAGCGCATGCGCGAGTCTCGCGATTCTGGGGGTGCTCCAACTCGGCATTCCCTACGTCCTCTACAGCATGTCGATCCAGCGCGTCACGGCGCTCGAAGCCATCCTCATCCCGATGCTCGAACCGATCTTGAATCCCATCTGGGTCGCCCTGAAAAAAGGCGAGGTTCCAGGCCTTTGGAGTCTCTGCGGCGCGGCACTCGTGATGGGCGCCGTGTTCTTCAGATCGTTCCTGAGTGTTGAAAGGTCTGACGCTCCTCCGCCCAAAGAATCACGGTAGCTGGCCGGAAAACTGCTAAAACAAGAGGCTGTTTGAGCACGATGTTTTCCACACTGAAGCCCATTCCATTTTACGATTCGGCAAACGCCGCTGCGGATCCGTCGCCATCACCTCAGGTGAAGGTCGATTCTCCCAGCCGGAATCAGGATCCGGGATTTGATCTTCTTTTCCATCGCAGCCCCCTGCCGATGTGGATTTTCGACATCACCAACGAGAACTTTCTGGAGGTAAATTCGGAGGCGGTAAAACGCTACGGGTGGAGCCGCGAGGAGTTTCTCGCAAACAATGTGGACCGCATCCGGCCACCCGGCGACGTCGCCATGTTCGCAGACTATCGAAAGCAGATGGAATGCGTCGCAGCATCCGGACTCCCAACCATCGACCCGTGGGAACACGTTACAAAAAGTGGCGAAATCCTTTACGTGGAGGCGGCGTGGCAACTCATCGATTTCCGGGGCCACCGGGCCGCGCTCGTAACCATCTCCGACCGCACCGCGCTGAATGAAACCGAGGCGGAGAATGAGGAACTTGCCCAGGTTTTGAACCTCTCGGCCAACGCTATTATCGTCTGCAATCTCGAACGGGAAATTCTGTTCTGGAACCTCGGCGCGGAGAAGACCTATGGCTGGACCGCCGACGAAGCGGTCGGACGCAACGCTCTTGAGGTTCTTGGAATTGACGTGAACACCGCCTTGACCTGCATCACGACCCTGATCGACAGCGGCGAGTGGGCGGGAGAAATGAAGCAGAAGCGAAAGGATGGCACCGACGCAGTCGTCGAGGGACGCTGGACGCTTGCGCGGGACCCGGATTCCCGGAAGCCGAAATCAATCCTCATCATCAATAGCGACGTCACCGAGACGCGAAAGCTGGAGTCGAAGTTCCTACGCTCCCAGCGTCTGGAAAGCATCGGAACCCTCGCCAGCGGAGTTGCTCACGACCTCAACAACATCCTTTCGCCAATCATGATGGCCGTGGGATTCCTTCGCCAGAATGCGAAACCCGGCGACCACAAGATGCTCGGCATCATCGAGGACAGCGCAAGTCGCGGGGCAGGAATTGTGAAACAGGTTCTCTCGTTCGCAAGGGGCGTCGAGGGCGACCGCGTCATGCTGCAACCGAAACATCTCGCGGTCGAGATGACCAAGGTGATGCAGCAGACGTTCCCAAAAAATATCGATATTCAAACGCATTTCCCTGCTGACTTGTGGATGATCCGCGGCGATTCCACGCAGATTCATCAGATTCTGCTCAATCTGTGCGTCAACGCGCGGGACGCCATGGGAGAGAAAGGCGGCGTGCTCCGTATCGCCATCGAGAATACCGAAGTGGATACGCAACTCGCAAAGAGCAACCCGGACGCCGTGACAGGGCCGCACGTGTGCTTCACCGTGTCGGATTCAGGAAGCGGAATGTCCCCCGAGGTGATGGCGAAGATTTTCAATCCATTCTTCACTACGAAGGAGCAGGGAAAGGGCACCGGACTCGGCCTTTCGACAGTATTCGACATCGTAAAAAGCCACAAAGGATTCATCACGATCCACAGCACAGTCGGCGTCGGCACGACCTTCAAAGTCTTCATTCCTGCCGACCGCGAAGCAAAAGCAGAACAGTCGAATCCAATCTCAATGGACGCTCTGCGAGGCAACGGCGAACTCGTCCTCGTCGTCGATGATGAAGCGCCAGTGCGCGAGGCTGTGGTCGGAACCTTGGAAGCGCACAACTACCGGTGCTTCACGGCGGAAGACGGGACCGATGCGCTCGCGCTTTACTTCGAACGACGCGAAATCGAATTCGTGGTCACCGATCTTCATATGGGAATGATGGACGGCATTACCCTCACGCGCTCACTCCAGAAACTGAATCCGAACGCGAAGATCGTAGTTTCGAGCGGGCACCTTGAGAAGCATAAGCGCGACGAGCTCGCGGCGCTAGGCGTGAAGCACATGCTCGAAAAGCCATACACCGCAGACAAGCTTCTGAAGGCGCTGAAGGACCTGAAGGAAACGGCGAAAACACCCTGACGCATTCAGGCTGTGCGGGACCGAATCACGTGCCGCAGAACGTCTCGTGAACGACTTCGTGCGGTTCCGGCGCGCGCTCGTATTCACGACTCTCGGAACTTTCTTCGAATGGGCGAGCCAGCACGTCGGCGAGTCTGTGAAAGGGCGCGAAGTCACCAGCGTATGCATGACGGATCGCCTCCTCGACGCGGTGATTCCTCGGGATAATCACCGGATTTCCCGCAAGCATCGCGTCAACGGCGACTGGTGCAGCGATTGCCCGCCATTCACCAAGCCACTGCGAGCAAACGCTCCGGTCCGGGAATAGAATCTCGAAAGCACTGGCGTCCGCCCCCGAGGCCAGTCGCGTGAGACGGCGGAAGAACAGCGTAAAGTCCATCTCATCACGAGCCATCATGGAGAGCGTCCGGTCGATGAACGCAGCAGCTTCGGCGTCTGCAACGGCCTCCGGAATGCCCAGTTTTCCGCGAAATCCCGTTCGGTAATGGGATTGGAATGCGTGGCCGAATTGGTCGAGCGCAGCCTCTGCAAGCACTCGGGAATCATCCTGCGAATCTGCGATTAGCGGCAGCAGCGTTTCCGCAAGCCGCGTGAGATTCCAATCGCCGATGGATGGCTGATTTCCCCACGCATAACGTCCACGTTGATCGATGGAGCTGAAGACACACTGCGGATGGAATGCATCCATGAACGCACACGGTCCGAAGTCGATGGTCTCGCCGGACACCGCCATGTTGTCGGTGTTCATGACTCCGTGGATGAACCCCAACTGCAGCCATTTCGCGATCAACCGCGCTTGAGTTGCGATGACTGACTGCAGAAACGCAAGTATGGGATTTGGTGAATCCGCGGCAGCCGGGTAGTGCCGCGAGATCGCATGTTCCGTCAGGCTACGCAGCGCATCCAAATCGTTGCGGGCAGCAAAAAACTGAAATGTACCAACGCGGATGTGGCTTGCCGCTACGCGCGTGAAAATACCGCCGGGAAGCCCCCTTTCCCGCGCGACAGTTTCTCCGGTTGCCACGGCAGCGAGCGCGCGGGTCGTAGGAACTCCGAGCGCATACATCGCCTCGCTCACGAGATACTCTCTCAGAACGGGACCGAGCGCGGCTTTGCCATCGCCGCCGCGCGAGAACGGAGTGCGCCCCGCTCCTTTTAGCTGGATGTCGCGGCGAACGCCCTTTTTGTCCACTACCTCGCCAAGCAGAATGGCCCGCCCGTCGCCAAGCTGCGGCACCCATCCGCCGAATTGATGACCGGCGTACGCCTGCGCGATGGGCTCGCTACCGCGCGGGGGACAATTCCCGGAGAGCATGCGAAGTCCATCGGGCGAGCGGAGCCACTCCACATCCAGCCCAAGCTCCGCGGCAAGCGAGTCGTTCACGCGAATCAATTGCGGAGCCGGAACCTGCGCAGGATTCTGTCGCGCGAAGAAGCGCTCCGGAAGACGGGCGTATGTGTTGTCGAATGGAATAATCATGGATGCGCGATCACCCGTCAGATGCGCACCGCCATTGGTAAACTCAAGCCCGAGTCCGAGGATTTCTACGGGATAATCTCGACGCGGTAGAAACGCACGCCGCCAGTTCCTCCGCCAACATGCGTAAAAGTGCCGGCGCTCGTTGCTGGCGCAATCGGCGCGGAGTTTACCGTGCTCCACGCCGAACCGAGCGCCGTCGTGGCCGCAATATTGTACCGACGTCCGACGATTGCCGG
Source organism: Verrucomicrobiaceae bacterium (assembly GCA_005791535.1). GTDB lineage: Bacteria > Verrucomicrobiota > Verrucomicrobiia > Chthoniobacterales > Chthoniobacteraceae > SXWH01. The sequence continues at coordinate 5,015 of SXWH01000219.1, forward strand.
CCAGGTAATCGTCACATCGCCACCGGTTGCCGTCGCTGCGGAGATGCGGAATACGGACGCCGGCGAATTGGCACCGGTGCCTGAAAGCCACTCTGCCTGGTTGCTCTGACCATCGCCGTCCTTGTCGCCGGCGGCATCGTTTGTGCCAACGGCAAGCCCGTTCGCGGCCTCCCAAACATCTCCCATTCCGTCCGCGTCGGAATCAGGTTCCACGTTAAACGTGTTGGTCTCCCCTGTATGGCCAAGACCGTCATTTGCGATCATTTTCACGGTGTTCACCACGTCGTTCATCGTGAGGTTTCCGTTCCAGATTCCGTTGGTAAAAGTTACGCTCGATGGCGAAACCACGTAATTTGCCGGCGGCGGGATGAATGGGACCGTGAGTCCGGCGTTGTGCACACCCTTGTTGGATTCGTTGGAGCCGGTCAGCGACCAATTCGACGCCGTGTTGCTGTCCGAAGTCCCGCTCCGAGTGTGGATGTAATTGAAACCGTTACCCGCAGCCATTCCATTTCCCGACCATTGGGCCGTGGGAACCGTGATGTTTGTGTAAGTTGTCCCATTTACAGTGACTGTGGGAATGACGATCGAAGCGATCTGCGCCGATGTGTATCCCCAAGCAACGATGTCCCGAACGGCACCCGAGTTATCACAGAGCATGCACCACCCATTCGCACTGCCGCCAAAGCCACCGGTGCTCCATTCGATCGGCTGAGGGTAAATCCCGGCGCTGTTCTCGCTAACCGCCACGACACTGCCAGCAGCGACGTTTGCCGGCATCGGCCACGGAGCGGTGATTGCACTTACGCCGGCTCCTGCACCGTTTCCATTATTGAGCAGCATGAACCAGCCCGTCGTATTCGCTGTCGCGTTGCCAACGTTTTCAAATTCGAAGTAATCCACGGTGCCGGATCCGGTCTCTGTGATGAGCACGATGCCCGCGGTGGTTCCGGCTCCCTGACCGCTGACACCAACATTTCCGTTGAAGGAGACCACGGTACGCCCGACGGAATCCCTCGCGACGAGGCTCGCTCCAAACGCATTGCCAACGGCTTGGGTGTTGATCGTGCTCCACAGGAAACTCGCCACAGGACCGCTCGCAGCAACATTGAGCACGAGCGTCTCGGAATCCGAACCAGCCGAATTGGTCGCACCTACCGTGATGTTGTAGCTCCCCGGCGTTCCCAGAGTTCCCGAAATGACTCCGGTCGTGCCGTTGAAACTGAGGCCCGCCGGAACAGGCGTCGCCGTAAATGAAGTCGGGCCTTTCAGGGCAGTGATCGTGTAGCTGAAGGTGTCGCCCGTGATACCAGCCGCAGTCAGCGGACTGTTGATGATTGGCGGGCCGTCATTGCCGGGTGTTCCATAAACGGTGGAGCTCGCCTGCCATGTGCTCTTCTTATCCCAATCGCGAGGTTCCGTACTGTTCGCGTCGATAACAGCCAGCGAGCTGTTGTTCGTGGCGGCGTCAGCGGCCGGATACCATGTCGGCGAGTAGGAGAAATTCAGGATGTATGCGTCCCACGGCGCGGGCGGGCGAAGTGCGATGGACTCGCCCGCGTTGTCGAGCGAACCTGCAAATACGCCGGGTGCGAGGACCACGCCGGTTCCAAACTGCGTCTGGAACGCTGCGCGATCACGGCATACAACCACGTATTGCCCGGGTGCCAGCGAGACTCCGGCGGGGAATGTGTAGGTCACACCTTTGTCGAAGCTCACTCCGTCCAAAGCGAGCGTGGTTGCGCCGATATTGGTGAGTTCGATGTATTCGAGATTGCTCGGCTTGTAGAGGACCTCATTCACGCGCAATCCGTTGATCAGCGCGAGAATCCCTGCGGGCGGTGCTACGTTTGGCGCGCCCGGCGAAGGGAGCGATGTGGGATTGGTCTGCGGAGCGCCGAATGTCGCGAAGGTATCCGCACCATCGGTCGAGCGCCCCACCGATGCGTCCTGCGGCTGCGCGATGACGTCCACGCGATCGGAGATGGCTCCGTTCTGGCCGATGAGCCCGATCCATGCAAACGAGTCGTCCAGCCCGAAAGGCAGTTCCCCTGCCCTGCCCGGCGTCGCGGTTCCTCCGAGAGCACGGAACGTCGCCTTTCCGGACGGTCCGATAAAGCTGAGGATCGGAAGCACGTGCTTCGAGGGATAATTGGCGAAGTCATCGGTGATGCGCATCAATCCAATCGGCACAACGTTTGTGGATGAGTTGTGCAACTCCACGAAATCATTGCTGAAACGGAAATCCGGGTTTGCGAGCCATTCGTTGATGCGAACGCTGGAAGGCTGGCCGAATGTAGTGACAGCAGTGTTCAGCGCACCGAGCGTCGGCGTGCAAAGACCCCAAATCTCGAATTCACCGCTCGTCCGGCCAATCGTGTAATCCGGAGGCACCGGCCCGAACGCGACGGAATCCAAAAGCGCGGCGCCGGAGGCAACCGACGAACGGAGGTATATCGTCTCGCCTTCGTTATCGATCGAGAACGGAGCATGCCCGGGTGCAGTGGTTCCATCTGCGTAGATGACGACGCGCCCGAGCGCGGGAATCGTGGTTCCCGCCGGGAAGGTGTACTTTGGCGAGACAGGATCATCGCTGAGCGTCATGCCATCGAGCGCCACCGGTGAAGCCGTAATGTTTTGAAGTTCGATGGCGTCAGGAAACGCGCCGCCGACATTCAAAGCGGAGACATTGTTGGGAAGGACTTCAGAGATAATCACGCTGCTTGTCGGAAAGCTCTCGAAAGTCGCTGTGGATGTCGGAGCGGCAGGAGTAATCGCACCACTGCCAATCAAGCCGAGCAAGTAGGCCTGACGCTGCGTTCCGAATGTTTTGATCGCCGTGATGGTCGCAGCAGGGGCCCAGCCGGTGAGGTGATTGTCGACAAACGCATAGAACGGCGGATACGGATTTCCATTCGTGTCTGCATTAAAAACGGTGCCGTAAAGTTCCCGAATCGCAGTGTGATAGAGCGCGCGAAACGTGGCGTTGCCGGCCGTCGTATTATTTCCAACGAGCGGCAGCAGCGTCCGAAACGTCTGCCCATCGTCGGTCATATTATACAATCCGGTGGAGGTGTTGCCGGGCTGAGTGTCGCCAAGGTTAAATGCCGTGTCGATGTCGTGCGGCAGTAGGACCATCTTTCGGTGCCCGTTCACGTCCGGCGGCAGAAAATACACCGAATAATCATCGTCGACACCATTCGAGAGCTTCGTCTCCAGATCCTGGATAATGGTCATCACCGCGAGGTGCTTCGCGAGCATGGTCAGGTCGGTGACATTTCCGATTGCCGCGTATTCCGCGGGCGTGAAGGCCGTGCCATCCCACACACCGGAACCCGAAATGCGCGTGCCGTTGCTCTGCGCTACATCGCCCACCGGTGCACCCGGAAAATGAGGCTGCGCTGCGGTCTGCCACACCGAGAAAAACGTCGTGAGGTCCGTCCAGTCATTTTCGCTTCCGTTGGTTTCCTTCGTATAACCATCGTACATGCCGTCGGGCGTCGGGGGCGTCGCGCCACCTGTGCTGCGCCAGTAGTAATTGAGGGCGGCTCCATTATCGATCTTCTTGTAAACATTTCCTCCCGGCTGGAGGGGGAAGTGATTGTCGGTGTAGCTGCCGTCATTCTGCTCAATTCGAACCCATTTTCCAAAGTCTGGGGTTGTTCCAGTCGACGTCGTGGATTCGACGCCATTGCGCCGCAATTCAATCGGCATGGCATTATCCGCTGGAAGTCCCGCGGCCTGAAAAAGCCGCATCCCCAGAAACTGCAGGTGCGGCGCTTTGGGATTCATCGCGAAATCGGTGATTCCATCCCATTTGTCATCGTTCGGAATGGAAACGCGCAGCGGCTTGAACTGATAGTTGCGGCTGCTGTTGCCACGAATGCGCATGTCTGCACGGTAGCGCACAGTGGAATCCGGCCCTCGCCGGCTGATGAAGGTCATGTTGAAACGCCGGTCGCTGTTGGGATTCGACGATGCCAGCGAATTATACGCCGCGTTTTCCGCGCCGGTCAGAACGAGCAGATAATAGCTGTCCGTCGGATTGAAGACTTCATTGTTTACCTGATACTGGCAATTCGCGTTCTGCCCTTCCGTCGTAGGCGCGGGCCACGTCCGCGTGTTCGTTCCATCGCTCGCGGCGATGTACCACTCGACGATGGAAAGGTTCGTCGAAATCGCTGCCATCGTTGCGGAGAATCCACCGGTGCCATCGCCAGTCATCGGAATCCCCTGAAACGCCCCCGGACTCGTTCCCGTCGCATTGCGCCACCACAGGACAGCCGACAAACCGGCCGCAGGTGTCTCGTCGTTCAGTTCACATTGGATTTGAACGCTCTGGGCCGTTGTGGGAACAGCCGGGGAATGGCTCACGGCTTTGATAATTGGCGGGATGTCGTTCGTGAGAGCCGAGTTTGCACCGCCCGGCGTTGCCCCAAGCGCGCCGGTGGAAACCGCCCAGTTTTGCCCGTTGTCGTTGCTGATCGCAGGGTTTCGCAATTCGATCGACTTGTCGCCCCCGTCTGCGGCTGTCTGCCACGCCCATCCGCCAAAAGTCGCTTCGCGGTAACGCTGCCCCCAGTCGCCTTCGGTCGAATAAGTCACCTCATCAACTTTGTCCCATGTCCCCGGCACGATGCCCGGTTTTGAAAGCGTTAATTTCTCCGAGCTATTCGATAGGCCGCCGCCTGCCGCCCACGGACCAAAGACGCCGGTGATGGCGTATTTCGTCTGCACAAACGACGGATTGTTCGCCACCACGATGAAGCCGCCCGCAGGAATACTCGTCGCGGCGGGAAACGTATACGAAATGCCCGAGCGAAATGACCATCCACTGATATCCACCGCCACGAGGCCGGTGTTATGAATCTCCACAAATTCCCCGCCCACCGGTTCCGGAAAAGCCGTGCCTGGGCGGTACATGATTTCATTGATGACAACATCGGCATGGGCAAATGCGGAGCATGCGATCGCAGCTGCGGCGACTCGTTTCAAAGTGCGGAACGGAAGCATACGTGACGGAAGGAGTTCGGAAAGGTGACGATTCGGAGGTGCAAGCGACTAAAACACCAGAAGCTGAAAATTGTCGCCGGAAATTTCGTTACTGAATTTTCACGCTGGCGGCCCCTCGCAGCGCGCGCATACTCGCCGCTCTTCGCAACTCATGAAGACGCTCCACCTGATTATCGTAGCAATCGTTTCCGCCACCCTGTCGCTTTTTGGCGAGGAGGGCGTAGCAGACCTGAAAATCGGCGACACCGCCCCGGACTTTTCACTTCCCGGCATCGACGGGAAAACGCACACGCTCGCGACCTACAAGGACGCCAGAATGCTCATGGTGGCTTTCATTTCCAACCACTGCCCATCCTCTCACGCTGCGGAAAAGCGCATGATGAAACTCATCGCCGACTACAAGGACAAGGGGTTGGCGTTTGTCGCGATCAACCCAAACCATCCTGACGGACTCAGCCTCGATGAACTCGGCTACTCGAAATACAACGACGGGTTCGATGACATGAAGAAATACGCCGCAGAGAACGGCTTCACTTTTCCCTATCTTTACGACGGCGAAACCCAGCACACCGCCAAAGCCTACGGCTGCCTGGCCACACCCCACGTGTTCCTTTTCGACGAGCAGAGGAAGCTGCGCTACAAGGGCTGGTTCGACGATTCAAAATACGAAGACCCGGCGACCGTCAAATCAAGCGACGCCAGAAACGCGGTCGAGGCACTCGCCGCCGGCAAAGCCCTGACAGTGGAAGTTACCAAGCCACATGGTTGTTCGACAAAATGGCTGAGCAAAAAAGGAACAGTCGCGCAGAAAACGGAAAAGTGGGACAGGACGCCGGTGGATGTAGAACTCATCGACCTTGAAGGGATCTCGGCACTGCGGAAGAACGGCACCAAAAAGGTGCGCCTATTCAATGTCTGGGCGACCTGGTGCGCGCCATGCGTTGCCGAATTTCCAGAACTCGTGACTACGCAGCGAAAATTCGGACTGCGCGACTTCGAACTCATCACCCTCAGCACCGATGAACCGAAGGACGCGGCGAAAGTGAAAGCCTTTCTGGAAAAGCGCGGTGCCGGCCTGCTGGATCGCCTGAAGCCGTCGCTCAAAGCGGAGGGTCGCACGACGAACAGCTACATCTACAACGGCACCAACACCGCCGACCTCATGAAGGTTCTCGACCCGGAATGGCCCGGCGGCATCCCGCACACCGTGTTGGTGGACACAGAAGGAAAAATTATCTGGCGCCACACCGGCGCGGTGAACGGTGAGGAACTCCGCGCCAAAATCCTCGAACACATGGGCGGCGTTTACAAACCGTAATAAGGTTCAATTGCCCGAAGGAATGCGAACCTTGCCGGGCTTTGGCACGGGCGCCGGAGTTCCGGGAAGCGGCACAGACTCGCCGAGCAGCACACCGTTTTCGATGTTTCCGGCGTGATTTCGCCCCTGCGGTGGATTGACCGATTTGTCCGGCATTCGAATGCCGCCCGCGATTGGCGGCGTGGAAACACAAGAAGTCAGCGCCGCCGGCAGCAGAAAAATCAACAGTCTCCCAATTGCCGGCTTCCACCCGGCGATGCGCAGGATCACACGCTCGAAAAAGTTTGGGGAAACCATCGCATCACCGGCCCGGACGTACGCCACACACTCGCTCCCCTTCGAATCATCCGCGAACCGTTGAGCCTCGCGCTCGGTCATGGCCGAAAGATTGTAAACGTGCTTCCCGCATTCGGCACAAAAGCGTTTCCGCTCATCTCCGCTCATCGCGGCCCATTCTGCATGGCAGGGTTTCGGAACGACGAGCGGCGGCGTGATCTTTTTCATGGCTTTCAGCCAAAACCAAATTCGCGCGAAGTCAACCCGCGCAATACGCGGCAACCCTGAGGCAACGCCGGTACAAAAGACAACTCAGCCGCCATGCTGTGTAGCAGGGCGGCTGAGGGTCTTTTCGAAAAGCTATCGTTCGCGCTTAGGCGATCGTCAGAGCCTGGCGTCCGGCATAATAGCCGCAAGCCGGGCACGCACGATGGCTGCGGATTGTGCTGCCGCACTGGCCGCACTTATTCAGCAGCGGCGCATGCCAGCGGAGTGATGCTTTGTGCGTGCGAAGACGCATCTTGGATTTCTTACGCTTTGGGACTCCCATGGTGTTTCTTTGTTAAAGTTTCAAGTTATCGAGTTCCTTCCACACATCCCGCTGTTCATCGATTGGTTCGACGTCTGCAGGACTCGTGGAAAAGCTGGCTTTGCAGTCAGTTTTCCCATCCCAATCGCAATGCGGATGGGCCGGAAGGGCGAGGAGAATGTCTTCCCTCAGATACTCTGTCAAGTCCACCATCTCACGACCTTGAAGCTCCACCTGGCAGGCAAAGTCCTGAACTCGGACGGGCAGCTTGAAACGCCCCAGACAGCGCACGCACTCGCAGTCGAGGTCCACACCGATTGGACCGTGCGCCCAGAGCCCGCCATCGCTGATTCCCACGTCGAGCGAGTACGTGATGGGAGACACCGCTTTAACACGCGGATCGTTCAGTTCCAAAACCGAATTTGATTCCTCTCCCTCGTAGTGCTTCCCGTCGGGCGGAATTTGCAAAACATGCACTTTCATTTCCAGCAGGTTAGCGCATTCCACCCGAAACTCCAGCGTTCTTCCTCGGCGACTCCGGGTCTACGCCTCGCGACGAAGCCGAACGGCGACGTACTCGGTATCCGGAAGGATATACTTTCGAAGTTCGACCTCGACGGCGGCAAGCGGATACTGCCCGAGGAGCACCGTCGCGATTTCCTCGCCGAGGGTCTCGATTAGCTGGCGCTGTCCGGTGGCGGCGAGCGCCTTAATCACGCCGGAGACCTCTGCGTAATCGACGGTGTTCTCAAGTCGATCGTGCATGTGGGTAAATGACGCACGCGGCTCCATGATAACCGTAACGCGAAGCCGCTGCGGCTTCTTTCGCTCCTCTTCAAATGCGCCGATGAACGACGAAACACCGAGCTGCGAAATGACGATCTGGTCGGGCGATTTTGACATGGGCTAGTGAAGCATCGGATTTGGATTTGGCCGGCCTATGAGTTGCGCATCGAGATTGAGGAAATAGTCGAGCCGTTCTTCAGTCTCCGGCAGGTCGATGTGGCGGGCCATGATAAGGTAGGTCGCGTAGTGATTGCCCTCGCTCTCGACAAGACTCGCGTAGAAATCGGCGAGCTTGGGATCCAGATCGCGGACTCCTTCGGCGAGAACCTGGAACTTTTCGCACGACCGGCCCTCGATGAGCGCACAGACGACCAGGTGGTCGATACACTGCCCGCGCCGCCCCTTGCGAACTTCCTGCATCATACCGGAAATCCAGGGACTTTTTTTTGGAACGGTGAAAGGAACGCCGCGCTCACGCATCAACCGCAGCACAAGCTCGAAATGTTGCAGCTCTTCAATAGCGATGGCGTTCAGCTCCGAAACGTGTTCCCAGAGCTCAGGATACTTCTCAAGATTCAGCGCCGAGGTCGCAGCCTTGCGCTCGAGATGGGCGTGATCATTCAGCACCGACCCGAGGTCGGAGCGGACGTGCGGAAGCCAGAAGTCGGGAATTTTTTCGCGCCAGAGCAGCATTGCGTATTACTTTGATGGAGTAGCAAAAAAACTCCCCACAGCCTGCACCTTCCTTCGAAAGATGCGGTCACCGTTCGTGACATAAAGAAATCCGCGGCCGTCGCCGCTCAGAGTGCAACTCGTCAGCGGTTTGTCGGGTTGAGGTTTGGTGAGCAGACCACACTCACGGCTGGTCGGATCGAAGACCTGCACACCCATCGTCGTCGCGACGAAATAGCGCCCCATCTCATCACTAATCATTCCGTCTCCACCGCTCGCAGCGAGCAGCGGCGGCGGTTCATTGAATTTGGATTCGCCCTTCGGATCCACCGGCCTCCGCATCGTCATCGTCGGAGCTTTCGCACTCAGCGAGCCATCGGGCTCGACTCGAAACGTCCACACATTCGCGCCACGATAATCGCTCACAGCGAGTGTTCCCTGATCGGGTGAAAGCGTGATGCCGTTGGGCGCATTAATTCCCGTATCCACCGCCTTCACAGCCTTGGTTTTCAAATCGAGGAGCGTCACCTGTTTCTTGCCGGTCTCCGTGAAATATGCGCGCCCCTTTGCCGACACGACGAGATCGTTGGGCTGAACGTCCTCCGCGAGCACTTCAACTTCGGCTCCCTTCGCCAAATCGATTGCGATGATCCGCTTCTTCGCGCCCTGACACGCGATGAGACGTCCGTCCGGCGCAAACTTCAGCCCGCTCACGCCTTCATCGCTGAGCTTCGATTTCACGCCGCCCGGAGTGACTTTGTAGATACCTGTTCCTTCGCCGCGCATGTCGCTGAAATAGAAGTTCCCGGCGGCATCGGTCGTTGGTCCGTCTGCAAACGTCAGGCCCTCAGCGACGGGCTGCCATCCTTCGCCTTCAATGAGCAACCGGTGCAACGTAAGGTCGCCACCTAGATCCTGGGCCACGGCGGCGGTGGCTATGAAGAGAAGACGCTTGATCATGCGCGTGCTCTACCCACACAGCGCGTCGGACGCAAGCGGCGGAAGATCCGCGTCGGAAGCCCGCTACAACTTCGGCAAGCCGAGACCTCCGCTCTCCGGGTCGGTCCGCTTGCCGGGTAATGGCCCCGGCTTCTTTCCCTTTTTCACGAGCAGAAGCCTGCTTTGCAATTCATCCGGATCGAGATTCTCGCCGATCAAAAAGTCGATATAACGGGAGAGATGCGCCTGATAGACTCGGTCGGTGAGATGCTTCTCACCAAGGATCTCCATACCGGAGCGCAGCCCGCTTTCGTAGGCCTCCGCCGCTGCTCGCGGCCGGTTGTTTGTCACCTCTTCATCACCGCGTTTAAAAAGCGCGGCCATCTTCGCGAGACCGGGTTCGCCGGTCTGCTCGGGCTCCACGGGCTCACGCGCGCCCAAAGTCTCCTCAAGCGCGGCTATCTGCTCCCTCGAAAACTCCAGAAGCCCAAGCTGCGCACGGTACTGGTTCCGCAGGTCACCATACCGCGAATCCTTCCATCTCGCATCGCCGAGTTCCTGTTTAAACAAGAGCAGCGCCCGCGAAAGATCCTCCGCTGCCTGCCTGTTGTCGCCCGATGTTTTAGCGCGACCGGCGGCCTCTATGTGCAACTGAGCCTGCTCAAAAAGCCGGGCCGGCGCAATCGGCGTCGCGCTGACCGGGACCGGCTCGGAGAGCGGCTCGACCGGACCTACGACGATCTTCTCCGGTCCGGCTTTCACGGGCTCCGGCTTTGGCTCCGCCATCGCAGGTGCCACGGGACCATCCACAGGACCTTCACGAGGACCACTGAACAATCCGCGCCCGAAGACTGCGAAGACCGTAATGGCAATGAGCGCAATTCCGACCCCTCCAACAATCCAGCGAACATCGCGCACGGCGGCCTTTTCCACGTCCTCGAGTTCGTCGTCCTCGTCGTCGCGCGGCGGGATGATCGGCTGCACTCCAAACTTCAACTGCTCCGACGCGGGCTTGGAGACCGGCTGCAAAGGCTGCAAAGGCGGAGCGCTGGGATGCGGGACAACGGCAATCGCACTCTCAGCCTGCCCAACGGCTACCGGCGGCACCACCGGCACCTCAACTGCGCCTGACTTCGCATGCTGCTGCTCCTGATGTTTCGATTCCGGACCCGAAGCAGGCGCGGCAACCCCGGAGTTCTCGATGGAAGCTGCAGGCGCGTTCTTCTCAGTCATTACTGGGGGCGCCGGCTTGGACGGAGGCGGGACCGCCAACGCCGCGGGCTTCGTGATTGCCGGCGTCTGCGTTCGTTTAGCAACAGCATTCGCCGAGGCCTTTGCATTGGCGACCACGGAGGCGAGCGAATCGACCGCCGGCCCTGTGGCTGCAGCAGGTTTCTCCGCAGGTCCCTGCCCGACCGTCCGTGCAGGCCCGCCGACTGGCTGCTCGTTTTGTTTAGGCGGAAGCGGCCCGGAATTCACCACCTTCCGCGGCACAATTTCCGGCGGAGGTGCAACGGGTGCGACCACCGGCGGCAGCGGCACGTCACGCGCAAACGCCGCGCGCAGGAATGGCATCACCCGGGCCTCAAGCTCCGCAGCCTCCACTGGCTCCAACATCCACGTAAGGTGCCCAATCGCAGCCTCGACCGACTTCGGCGCGAATGCAGTGACTGCCTGCTCCATTGTTGCAACGGAAGGAGGTTGCGCATCGGTGCCGACGTCCTTCAACAGATTTCCAAAAAACTCCGAGGCGGACTCGGCCGCAAGTTTGAGCGCCGGCGGATCGCCCACAACTTCCCGCCAGAGGGACGCATTCATCAATCCCATAAAAAGCGCCGGCAGCCATGATCTTGCCGGCCCGATCCCGGAATCCACGGCAAACTGCGGGAGATACGGATAGAGGCTTTCCAAAATTGCCAAATCGGATTCGTTGATGCGGATCTCAAAACCCGATGTCTCGAGCTCGGTATCCATCTCGGCACACAACGCGGCAAATGCATTCAGGATCGGCGCGAGCGGCGCACCAGCCCTCGCCTCGGCGAAGCGATGCGTTAGACCTTCGTCGGCAAACAGCCTCGCAACCCGCCGCAGAGCGCGCGCGAGCGCTCCCGTCCACGGCTGCACGGCAAGCGCGAAGTGCGTGTCCGGCGTTTGCAACGCAGCATCGAATGCCGCGGCAACTCCGGGCGCACGCAAAGGGTCCTTGAAAACGCCAGCCTGCATCCATGCATGGCGTAAAAAAACGCGGAACCCGCCCCGCGCTACGGCGATGCCATAGCGAACAAGGTGCGCAGCAGGGCTTGGATTGTCTGGTTTCATGAGCCGGTCGGGATGATTGAGTCTCGGAGCATGCGGGTGAAAGGATAATCGTTCACCGCCCTTCGAGTTGCGCTAGCGGAACATGGCCCGCCTTTGCTACGGCCGTCTGTCCTTTCTCGGAAAGCATGAAATCGAGCATCTTCTTCACCGAACCGGTTGGCTTCCCCGAGGTGACAAGAAACAGCGGGCGCGAAAGTGGATATTTCCCCGACGCAACGTTCGCGGGCGTTGGTTCCACGATGTTTCCGTTATCGAGCTCCACAGAAAGTGCCCGTAGTCCGGCCTTCGGCATTTCGCTGAACTCCAGCAGCGAAACAGCACCGGTATTGAACTCCACCGTGTCTCGAACCTCGTCCGGCGTTTCCAGAATCTCGGCCTTTGAAAGCGGCGCTTTGCGCACGTCTTCGTAAAGCCAGATTACAAACAAATCCCACACGCCGCGGCCCGCATTGGTGCCCGGTCGATTGAAAAAGACGATCTCACGGTCGGCGCCTCCCAGTTCCTTCCAGTTCTTCACGCGGCGTTCGTAGATCGCGATTAACTGCTTCTTTGAAAGCCTCCGGACACCAGCCTGCCAGACCTCCTCGGGAACGACCACCAGCACGGCCTGTGCGCCGATTTTCGTCTCGGTGAACCGCTTGTCGGGAAACGCCGCACGCTCTTCTCCGCTCACCGGGCGCGATGACAGACCTATGTCCACGACTTCCTGCCCGACTCCCGCGATACCCGCCGAACTTCCGCCTTCGGTGACCACCTTGAACTCGATGTCATGCTCGCGCTTCAAATCCGCCGACACTGCCGCGACAGGAATCCCGACGACGGGAGTGCCGCGCACGACGAGCAGGTCCGCCAGTGCCGTGGACGCCGCAGCAAGACCGCACATGGAAAGAAGGAGTGTGAACCGGGTTTTGGTCATGCGCGGGACCATAGAGGGTTCCCACAGCGGTGCAAAGTTCGCTTTAACACCGTACCCATATTCGGGTTGAAATTGACAACCATGCGTCCACTCCAGCTTCTAGCCTTCGCCGTCGTCTCCTCACTGCCACTTCACGCCGAGACGTGGTTGAAATGCCACATTCGCGTGCCCGACAATCTCGTCACCCCGCAGGAAAAGGACCTCTGGCGGGACTCCATGGTGCTCACTCTGGGCGAACTTCGCGGGCCTTTTACGGTATTTCTCAACGGGCAGAAAATCGCCGAGGGCTCGTCTTCCATCGCTGGGAAGCGGCTAAAAGTGCCGAAGGGGATTTTGGAAAAAGGCGTGTTTAACACGATCGCCGTCCGGCTCGGAAAGGATGAGCGCTTCGCCGAGCCTCCTGTGTTTCGCACCTACTTCGATGAACTCGTGCTCGGGGGCGAATGGGACAAATTCTCCGGCGATGCCACAGCACTGAAACCGCTCACGCAGTCGCCGGAAAAAGCGGCGTTCACCGAGAAAGCATTTCGCCTTTCCACGATGCCGCTTGTCGCCACGGAGAACATTCCCGGCCAGCGACTGTCGCCCGCGGACTCGCTTGCAAAAATGCGCGTGGAACCGGTTCTAGCAGTGGAACTTATACTCGCAGAACCGCTCGTCGCGCAGCCCACGCACATGTCTTTCGACGAGCACGGGCGGCTGTGGGTTTCCCAATACCGGCAGTATCCTTATCCGGCGGGAATCCGGCAACTCAGCCGCGATCAGTATTACCGCGCGGTGTTCGACAAAGTGCCGCCGCCACCGCCAAACCACGACCGCGGCGCGGACATCATTTCGGTTCATGAAGACACGGATGGCGACGGCGTTTTCGACAGCCACAAAAACGTGCTCGAAGGCCTGAATATGGCCAACGCCGCGGTTTACGGCCACGGCGGAATCTGGGTGATGAACACGCCGTACCTCATGTTTTATCCGGACAAAAACGGCGACGACATTCCCGATGGACCGCCGGAGGTGCGGCTTTCCGGCTTTGGTCTGGAGGACACACACAGCATCGCAAACGGACTCGTATGGGGACCGGACGGCTGGCTCTACGGCGGGCAGGGCAGCACGGTGACGTGTCGCGTAAAACGGCCCGATGTGGATTCGCCGAATTCGCCCGGCGTCTATTTCGAGGGCTGCATGGTCTGGCGGTATCATCCGACGCGAAAGACGTTCGAAATTTTCGCCGAGGGCGGCGGGAATACGTTCGGGCTAGAGTTCGACGCGGAGGGGAATCTGTTCAGCGGACACAACGGCGGAGACACGCGCGGCTGGCACTTCATTCAGAACGGAATCTATCTCAAGCAGGGCAAGGATCCCGGCAAGTTCGGCGCGACGGGACACGAATTTTCGTTCGGCGAATTCGGCCCGATGAAGAGCGCGAATCCCATCCAGCGATTCACTCACAACATCATCATGGTCGAAGGCACCGCCGTCCCCACACTGCGCGGAAAGCTGCTCGGTGCCGACCCGCTGCACCGCAACATCACGGCGTCCGAGCGCATCACAGTCGGAGCGACATTTTCCACAAAGGACACCGGCATTCCGCTCGCTGGCGACGACATCGCGTTCCGCCCGGTCTTCCTCGCCAACGCGCCGGACGGCTCGGTCTTCGTCGCCGATTTTTACGAGGAATACATCGCGCACGGTCAGAACTACCAAGGCCAGCTCGACCCGACGACCGGCCGCATTTACCGCCTGCGCGGAAAAGACGCGCCGCTGGAACGCGACCTCAACCTAAAAAGCAAAACGACACCCGAACTCATCGCGCTGCTGCGGCATCCGAATAAGTGGCACCGCATGACGGCGGTGCGGTTGCTTGGGGAGAGGAAGGATAAATCAGCGCTGGAGCCGTTGAAGAGACTGCTCGCGGAAAAGGAGACGCATCCCGCGCTGGATGCCCTTTGGGCGCTGCATCAGGCCGGGCTTTTGAAGGAGGAACACTACCGAAACGCGTTACACCATCCGTCTTCCGACGTTCGCTCGTGGGCATTTCGTCTAGCCTGCGAAAGCGACGAGTATGGCGCGGGACTCGCGAAGTATATGGATCTGGACTACATTCAATCAGCCCCCAGAGACCTGCGGCTCTCTATCGCAACCCAGCTTCGCCGTCTCACTCCCATTTGGCGGAGTCATCTGCTCTACTGGCTCATCAGACTGGAACCCGATTCTTCCGACCCAATTCTTTCACTGCTCTGCTGGTGGTCGTTTGAGGACGCGATGAGACAGGAGAGCTCTGCCGGCACGTTCGCCAAAACGCTGGAGCTCACCGGAGTCTTGAAGAAGCAGCCGATGATGCGCGACGTGATTGCTCCGCGCATGATGCGTCGATTCGCTGCTTCCGGCACGCGCACCGATTTTCTCGCCGCCTCACGGTTGCTGAACATCAACTCTCCGGAGAACGGAACTGCGCTGGTTGCGGCTTTCGAAGGTGAGTTCAAAGGCCGACAAATCCCGCCGCTTCCCGACGAACTTGTATCCGCGCTTATCAATGCAGGCAGCACCTCCATCGGCTTTCGCATTCGCCGGGGCGATTCCGCCGCGGTGTCCGATGCGCTTAAGCTCATCGCCGACCAAAAGGCAAAGCTCGAAGAGCGGCAGCTCTGCATCCGCACACTTGGTGAAACGAAGACCGCTGCTTGTATACAGCCGCTCCTCGCACTAGCGACGACCGACGCAAGCAATGCCATTCGCAGAGCCGCGCTTGGCGCATTGCTTCCGTTTGACGATGCACAAATCGGCGCAGCCATCGCGGCGCAATTCGCTTCGATTCCCAAAGACGCCCAGTCGGCCGCAATCACGTTACTCGCGAGCCGGGACACGACGCGAGCTATGCTGCTAACGCTCGTCGAAAACGGTACGCTCGCCGCCACCGACGTGCCGCCCGACGCCGCTGCGTGGCTTCGCGAAAAGAGCGCCGACCGCGAAAGGGCCGCCCGCGCTCTACCAGTCAATGCCGGAACAGCGGACCGCGCGAAGTTCGATAGAATCCGCGCCGTTCTCGCAGCAGGAAACGGTAATCCCTACGACGGCGAAGCCACCTACATGGCCCGCTGCGCCGCATGCCATCAGCTTTTCCACAAAGGCGGAAAAATCGGGCCGAATCTCACCGCCTACCAGCGCGAAGACATTGGCACCATGCTTACGAGCGTCCTCACGCCAAATGCCGAGATTCGCGAAGGCTTCGAGAATTTCACCATCACCACAAAAGACGGGCGCACGCTCGGCGGCTTCGTCACCGACAAGGACGCCAACGTCGTGACACTGCGCGGACTGGACGGGCAGGACATCGCGCTTCCCCGCGATCAAATCACCGGGATGAAAAGCGCAGGCCGAAGCCTCATGCCCGAGGGATTGCTCGAAGGACTCACCGACCAGCAACTCCGCGACTTTTTTGCCTACCTCCGCATCCCGCAGCCGATTTCCCGATAACCAGTGCCTGCGAAATCAGGCGCGTATGTTTGCCCACACATGGACATGCGGCGAGCCGCGGAAGTACCACACCATATTTGGTCCTTCGAGCTGCCAGACGTCCCACACGCCGTCCTTGCCGATGTCTCCCGCCTTGTAAAACGCCATGTGCAGGTCCTCGAACGCGATCAGCTTCATCGCTTCATCCGCGTCCTCTTTCCGGAAAGGCGCGAGCAAATCGCGGATGACCGCGCGCACACCTTCCTGTTGGTCCTTCGACATATCGCGAACCGCGAGTCCATCGAGACCGGTCTTCTTTCCGGTGAGTTTCACCGTGTCATCACTCGTCTCTTCGCGGCCGCGGTCGAGCAGCGCGGTCTCCCTCTGCTTGCCGTCGAGCATTTTGAAAACCTCATTCGCGCGCTTCGCCTGAAACCAATACGCATTCCCTTCGTGGGCAGGTCCCTCATTGAAGCTGCCTGCGGCGTGTCCGTAAAAAATCGGTCCGCCGAACGCCGCGCCGTCCACGCTGTCACCATCGCAGCGCCGCGTGCAGTGGCGTCCGGTGAGCACGAACTCGAACTTGCCGGTTCCGGGCTCGCCAAAAAGCGCCACACTGCTCGCGCCAAATCCCGCTTTACCCGAATCACTCGCGACCTGCTTCATCACAGTTTCGGCATACTCAGGGGAGTGAAGACCGGTGAATATATCGCGGATGAGAGCCTGCTGGTCGGCGGTGAAGAAACCACCAACGGTCTGCGGGACGATCTGCCAGTTGTTGTCCACCATCGAACGTTTTGGGTCGTTGAATCCAAAGCAGACAGCCTTCCGCTGCTCCTCACTAAGACTTTTGTAGAGTTGCTGAACGAGCGTCTCGCTTTTCGCAGCGCGGACCGTCGGCGCAGCGACTGCCGCAAGCGCAGCAGCAGCGGTCTTTTTCAAAAATCCACGGCGATCAAGCGATGGAAGCGATTCGTTCACGACAATCATGCGCGAGTCGCATGACGGGCATTCGGAGAGGTTTCTTTTCATGCGCGCATACTGCCGACTCCGCACCCATCGGGCAAGCAGGCAAATCAGGGCCTCGCGACTCTCACGCGGAGAAACCCAGCGGGATCGACTCCAACCGGAATGGTCGCCCGAATCACACGCACCGAACCGTCGTCCGACAAAACGTCTTCAATCGGCGCAGCAGGCATCCAGAAGGCCGCGTCGGTGCTTTTCTGGATCAAATACTCGAGGTCCGTCGCCAGGAGATTCCGGCGGTAGATGATCGAGAGTCCGGCCGCACCAAGTGAGGGCTCCGCAGGCGGGTCGACCGCAAGCGGTTCGAGTGCAAACGCGTATTCAAGGAGGTTCACGAGCCCGTCGCCGTCCGGGTCCGCGAGATCTCCGGATATCAGCGGATTTCCTGAATCTGCGCCAAACTTCCCAAAGCGCCACGAGTCTGCGGGGAGGTCTTCGATCGTAACAACGGCGGGCGCTCCGGAAACTGCAAATGCGGCTCCCTCAACAACGGTGAGCGTTGCGGTTTCCGGGCCTTCCGCAACGGCGTCGGCAAGCGGCTGAATCGGGATAATCAACGACGCCTGCCCCGCCGGAAATTCGAACACCGGCCCGGGGTCGGCGTAATCCGAACCGGCAATTGCGCTCCCTCCCCTCACAGCGGAGAAGGCGAGCGAGTCGCTCAAGTCGCCGCTGCGGGTCGCCGTGATCGTTCCGGAGGTAAGTCCAAGCTCGGTTGCAACCGCGTCCGTCGCTGCAATCGAAATCACCGGCGCATCGAGGATATTCACTGTCGCGCTTGAATTCACGCCGACGGCAAAAGAACCGTTCGCGGCGAGAGTCAGCGTGAGGGTTTCGGTGCCCTCGACGACGGCATCCTTCACGATGCCGGCACTGACGACGGTGCTGGTGTTGCCGAAATCGATGGTAGCCGCGCCGGAATGCAACACCTCTGACGGATCCGAGTAATCGCTTTCGACGGCGCTTCCTCCGACGGTGAAGTTCACCTGCATCGATGAGCTCCCCGCGCCGGACCGCACGATCGTGTAGGCGGCAACTCCGCCATTCTGCTCGGATGCAGAAGGAGCGTTCGCAGTAATATTCAGCTCCGGAAGGCTGGTCGTGACTACTGCATCGCTGAACGTCTTCACCTGCGAGTCGTCGGCGATAAGCCGCAGCACATAGGTGCCGGGTACGCTGAATTGCGCTGTAGTCGACGGCGACGTAGCATCGGCAAACTGCACCAGTCCCGGTCCGCTTCGCTTTTCCCAAGTGGTGGTGAAAGCAACCGGCAACCCGTCGTCCGACACGCTTCCGCCAAGCGCCACAGGCTCCGGGAGGACCACGGAGCCATTCGGACCCGCGCTGACAAACGGCGCGACATTTGAAGTCATCGTGATGCTCACATTATCAAACAGCGCCGTGCAAAGCGCGCTCGTGTTGTTCGAAGTGACGGCGAGACCGATGAGCATTGGTTCGGTCATGTTGACCGTCCCAGCAGAGCCAGTCGCCGTCCATGTCGTGCCATTCGTTGACGTGAAACCGGTGTAGGAATTTCCCGTGCGAACCACCCGTACCCATCGGGGAAATGACGGGGTGCCCGTAGTATTGGAGGTGGCCCAGCTCGCGCCATCCGTGGCGCGCGTGCGCCAGGACACCGTGCTTCCACCGGTGCCATACGCAGACATGTAAGCGCCGCGTGATCCACCGGCTGTGCTCTGTCGGATCATCACCCCCGCTTTTGCGGAACTCGCACCACCGCTCATGCTCACGACCCGTGCGCGGAAATCACAATTACCCACGAGGGCACGGTTCACAAAAAAGAATGTATCGGTGGTTCCGCTGATATTGGTTCCTCCGCCCTGAACCGTGATAGTGCCGGCATTGTCCGTGAAGTTGCCCGCGGGCGTCGTCCCGGTGACGTTTGTGCCGGTCCACTGCTGTTCCGCAGGCAGTATGCTCACGGTGATGTCAGCATTCGTGGTCAGCGCGCCATCATTCGCTGCAAGCCGCAGGACATACGTTCCGGGCGCACCAAACAGCGCAGAAGTATCCGCATCGGCAGCATTTCCAAACGTCACGACGCCGGGCCCGCTCAGCTTGCTCCAGGTCGATACCGTGCCGCCCGCAGGCTTGCCATCGTCGCTCACCGTCGCTTCGAGAATCAACCCAACCCCGGCGGGTAACACGACATTTCCGACGGTCGGACTGTCAATCACGACGGCGGGCGGGCTGTTCACATCGTCGTCAGCGATTGTCACCGTCGCACTCGTCGGGCCGGTCAGGCGGTAGCCAGCCGCCGCGTTCAACGTAAGGATTACCGTTTCCGCCCCCTCTGCCAAGGCATCGTCAATCGGCGTCACGGGAATGGCGAGCGATGCACTTCCCGCGGGGATGGAGATCGGGATTGTGATGCCCGCGTAGTCCGCTCCGGCCGTCGCCGTTCCAGAAATAGTCGCATCGAGGGTCAGCGCCGATGCCGTGGACCCGGTGCGCGAAATCACAATAATCCCCGGATCCGCCCCGGCCTCCGCCGCCGCCGCATCGGTCGCAACCAGACTCACGTCCGGCTCGTTGTCCGCGATGGTGACAGTCGCCGATGCGGGACTTCCGATCGAGTAAGCACCCGCAGCAAGAGTAACAATAACCGTCTCGCTACCCTCGCCGACGGTGTCGTCATTCACGACGACCGGAATCGTGACCGTGGACGAACCCGCAGCGAGCGTCGCAGTAACCGGAATCGCAACATAGTCCGCCGACTGCGTTGCCGTACCCGTGACGAGAAGATTGACCGTCGTTTCCGAAGCCGTCGCGCCGGCCCGCGTAATTGTAAAAAGGCCGTTGCCCGCCGGCTCGGCCGCATTTGCGGTGGTGGCGGCAATCGACAGCGACATCGCATCGTTATCCGTAATCGTGTACGTGTACGAGGCGTTTGCGCCCAAGGCGACCCCGCCGGTCGGTGCCGACAGCGAGACGATCACCGTCTCGTTTGATTCCTGCTCTGCATCATCGGCAATGGCGCTCGGAATAACTTTCGCAATTTCTCCCGCGGCGAAAGTGAGGGTGCCGGCCACAATTCCGTGGTCCGCGACGGATGCCGTGCCGCCTGTCACCGCGTAATCGACAGTCACCGGCGCGGCCTGCGCGCTGCTCAGCGTTACATACAACGGAGCAGCCGCCACCGCTTCGCCACCGGTGCCAGCGGTAGCCGTGAAGCCCACCGTCGGCGGAGGCGCCGTGTCGTTATCGGTGACCGTCAGCGTGAAAACCGTGTTTGAGGTTGTGTTGCTCAACCGCGTATTGCCGGTGGGATTATCGAGGACGAGCGTGATGGTTTCGTTCGCCTCCGGAACCGTGTCGTCGGTGAGAGGAATGCTAACGGTCTTGCTCGTTTCGCCGGGCTCGAAAACCAGAAGATCGCCGGCGAATGTATGATCGATTCCGCCCCCGAGCGCCGTACCTCCGGTGAGTAAAACCTGCACGGTGACCGTGTTTGGGGAGGCTCCGCTGAGCGTTACGGTCGCGGTCGCCGGGCCACCACCCTCCGCAATGGTCGCGATGTTCGGATTGAACCGGAGCGACAAAGTCGGCGACTGCGCATCGTCGAGGTAATACGTCGCACTGCCGATTCCAGCGCTGTAAGCGGCATCGGGGGCGACACTGAGGACAATCGTTTCCGTGCCCTCCTGAATCGCATCCGCCAGAATCGGAATATCCACATATGCCCCTGCATTGCCAGCGGCGATCGTGACCGAGCCCGACGGCGCCGTGTAGTCGGTCCCGCTCGTTGCCGTGCCCGACATAGTGTAGTTTACCGTCATCGCCGCAGTCGTCGCGCCAGTCCGCGAGACAAAGAACCGCGCCGTCCCCGAGGACTCGCTGAATGTGCTGTTCGTTGTGGAGACATTCACCTGCGGCAATTCATCATCGACGATGTTCAGCGTCGCAGACCGATCGACTCCCAGCGTGTAGGCCGCGTCGGGAGTAAGCGTGAGCGTGACCGTTTCGTATCCTTCGATGTCCGTGTCCTGAATCGGAACGACCGAGATCGTCGCTGTTGTGTTTTTTCCGATGCTTATGCTTCCCGGGAGTGCGGTGAAATCCGAACCATTCGTCGCAGTGCCGCTCACAGCGTAATTGACCGTGACATTGCCGCTCCCGGTCCCGTGTGTGGTTATTCTGAATGTCCCGTTCGTGCCAGATTCCAAGGCGGATCCCGTTGTTCCAATCGTCACGTAGGGAACATCGGCATTGTCAGTAATCGTGACCGTTCCCTCCACGGCAGAACCAAGCGAATAGCCGCTCGCCGCACGGAGATAAAGCCGGACGGTCTGCGCCGGCTCACCAATGCCGTCATCAACGGGAGTGACGACCACCGTCGTAAAATCGCTGCCGGCGGGAATCGTGACCTGGGCCGGAATGGTCGCATAATCCACACCCTGCAACGCGCTACCCGTAAGCCCCAACTGCACCACCAGTGCCTGCGCCGTACTACCACTCCTGCTGATGACGAAAATCCCGGGATCATTCCCAGCCTCGGATGCCGCGGCATCGCTCGCCACCAGCGACACGACCGGAGTCTGCGCGTCCGTGATGGTGATAGTACCGGCGTAATCCGCCGAGGACGGCGCACGAATGTAAGCGCTCGACGTGCTGATTGTGATAGTCGCAGTCTCCGGACCTTCGGTCAAAGCATCGGCGACCGGTGTCAGCGCAACGGCTGCCTGACTTTCACCCGGCGGAATCACAATGGTCGCCGGGATGCTTTGATAATCGGTCCCATTCGTCGCACTGCCGCTCATCGCGACAGAAACATTCAGCGCCGACGAAGTGCTGCCAAAACGCTCAATGACGAATCCTCCGGTGCCGCCGTCCTCGCTCGCGTCGTTGTCCACCGTAATTAGGCGAACGAGCGGCTTTGTGGTGTCCGGGTCATCGATCGTAATCGTGGCCGAGCTGTTCGTGAGGACGTAGTTACTGCCCGGCACAACCTCGAATGTCGCGCTCTCAGGTCCTTCCTGCCCCGTGTCATTCTGCGCGTTGAAAGCGATGTTCAAATCCGACTGCCCGGCCGGAATCGAGACCGTGTAAAAAGTCGTCCCGGAAGTGAGGTCGGGTGTCAGTGTGTAGTCGCTGCCCTTTGTCGCGAAGCCGCCTGGAAACAGCATGTTCACCGTCAGCGCACTCACGGTGGATCCAGTGCGCGAGAGCCGAAGCGTGCCGCCCGCCCCTTCCGCGACAACCGGGGTTACGGCGGTGATACTCAACCGCGGAGAATCGGCCGCAGAGAAGTCCACCACCGCATTTGGTCCTACCGTCACGGTCGCGGCAGAAGTCGCGGAAAACGTGTATCCTTCAAAAGCCGCGCCGATTGTGTATGAGCCCGCATTGAGCCCCGCGATGACATATATGCCGTCGCTGTTGGTGTAAGAGCCGCGATAGTTGCTGACGGTCAGTCCGTTGTGAACGCGCACTCCCGGCAGCGGCCGGCCATTCAGCGTGATTGTCCCAGTGACGGAATAAACCGTCGGCGAACCCACCCGGACCACGACCGCCTTCGACGCGGTGCCGCCTTTCATATCGCTCGCCACGCACCGCACAACGTAGTCGCCCGCAGTCGCCCAGGATTTGGACGTCCCTGCCGTATTCGTCGTCGCGAAGTTTTTGTCACCGAAATCCCACCAGTAGCTGAGCGAATCACCATCAGCATCGGTTGCAGTCGCAGAGAAAGTGACCGTCGCATTGGTATTCACGGAAGTCTGATCCGCCGAGATATCCAGCAGCGGCGCCTGATTTCCGGGAAAAGTGCCCAGATTCACAACTACGTCGAAACTCACCGGCGTCGTCGAGTTTTTCGCCACCGGCGTGATATGGATTCCAGCCTCCATGTCGCTGAACGTACGGCCGATGACGATCGGCGCATCCGTCTTGTCGTCGGGCGAGCCCGGCGTCGTGTCCAGCAGATGCGAACCGCCCGCGCTCGGCACCCAAGGACTCCAATGCAGGAACACGCCGCCCGCGACCCATCGGTTGCTGCTGAATGAACGCTGCCGGAGGTCGACCCAATAGTCACGGTCGCTGTCCTTGCGAATCTTGATCGCGTACCGGAGCGCAGGATCCTGCCGTGGCTGATCCATTTGGTAAATGCGGTAGGTTCCGCCCGTCCGGACCGTGTGGATCTGGGCATCGGGAATCCAGCCAAGAAGATTCTTGTGACACGCATTGAATTGAAGGTCGCCTGCGCTTGCAGAGCCCATGGTGTCGAAGTTGTCGCCATATTCCACGTGCGAGCCGTTGCCGATTACGGAGACTCCGCCCGTATTCCAAAAATTCGCATGCCAGAGACCGAAATTGTGTCCGTACTCGTGACACGCCACACCCACGCCAGTGCCCGATTTCAGCCAGCACCCCTTCCCTCCAACATACGCCTGCCCGCCAAATGAACCAGGCGAGCCCGTGTAGATGACCGTATCAAAATCGAAATTCGCCGGATCGAATCCAGCCGCTTTAGACGCGGCGCGCGCATCCGCAAGAACCTCGAACGCATCGCCGTCGGTATCCACGTCCTTGTACCAAGCCTCGGTGCGCGGAAGGATCAGAATCGGCGTCACCGTCGTGATGAAGCTCAGCCGCCCGTAGCTCGAATCCACAAACCAGTCCTCCACATCCTTGCCGAGCTGATATCCCTCCTTTTCGCTGATGCTCTCTTTGTTTGTCTCCGGAAACGCGACGCGCATCAGAAGGTTGGATTTGAAGCCGGTTGATTGGGTCGCAGCCGGGAGATTCGATGGTTTGATGGGACCTCCGTTGCCCCCTTCGCGCGCGACCAACGATTCGCGAAACGCGTGGATATGCCCGCCCGAGCACAAAAACTGAAAACTGCCCTGCGCTTCGACCACAGGTTGGTCATTCGAAACCGGCTCACTACTTTCCGGGAGCGGCGTTGAAACGCCCGAGATTGGACAAGTATCTACGAGCGGCTTCGGCCTACCCTGCTCCATCAAAACGCGATCCGATGAAAACCCTGCGGAATCGCGAAGCATCACGCGACGGCGCTGCGTCAGGTTGTTTGGATGGTTGGGAATTTCGCCAGCCTGGACCACCCGGAGCGGACTCTCGTCCACTGCCAGAAAATCATCGACGGCAATTCCGACGATGCTCGCCCGCTCCGTGGTCGGTTGCTGCGCGCGTGCTCCAAAAACGAAGGCGCGATAACTCGCACCATCGTCTGTCCGGACGTGCCGACGAATGGGCGGTCCGACATCGGAGCCCGCGCCGGGAAGCGCACCGAGCACTCCGAAAAAAGCCTCTTCGTTCACCCGCTCCTCGAGCCGTTCCACGATCGCCCGGGGAAGTTGCTGGCGAACCACCGGCGGAACCGCGGCCGCGATCGCCTCCCGGGCGTTTGTGGCGATAAGTGCCTTCAATTCCGTCCGCCGTGCGGAGGCCAGGGTGATTCCCTGATCCAGCATCGCGCGCCGTTCTTCCGCGGTTTGCGCCTGGGTGTACTGATCACTCCATTCGCGAAACGCCGCAATCGCATCAGTTCGAACAACTGGCGCGCTCACCGTCGCCAGATCCGCCGTCCGTTCGGACTCGTGAGAAGCCGGCGCATTTCGCTGCCCCGCTTTCGGTTCGCGCCGACCATGAATCCAAAATCCACAAATCACCGCCAGAAAGGCAGCAATGGGCGCTATGATTCGAATCGGTTTCGTCACGGGTGAATACGGAAAAGCCGCAACTTTCATGCTCGCGGCGACGCAACATTATTCACCTCCGAAGTATCCGCCACAGGAATCTCGCACCGCCGCCTTTCCTCGACGAGACCGCCGGAAATGGACGCTCCTTCGCCACCTAAAGTTCACAGCCACAATATCAAACGATAACCAACCGTTCCACTTACGCTAAACTGGCGGCATACCCTGCCTCGCGGCGAGCACCCGCGCATATCCCCACGCGGCGCGGCAATGCATCACCATGAAGGCGGCCATAATCCCGAGCCAGAAGCTGCCCTTGAAAAAGGCCAGCACCGCCAGAGCTCCCGCACCCGCAAATCCCACGCCGGTGGCTATCTGCAAACTTCGAATCGGGCCGAGTCGAAACCACAGCAGTGCGCGGAGAA
Organism: Verrucomicrobiaceae bacterium; assembly: GCA_005791535.1. Lineage (GTDB taxonomy): Bacteria > Verrucomicrobiota > Verrucomicrobiia > Chthoniobacterales > Chthoniobacteraceae > SXWH01. Next base: position 30,363 of record SXWH01000219.1, read on the forward strand.
TCTGCCCTCCATCCAGCGGGTAGATTGGCAGCATGTTAAAAATGAGCAGCCCAAAGTTGACCACCGACATGGTCTGCAACAGCGAATACAGGTTCGGTGAACTCCCGGCCAGACCGGCGGCATCCGCCGCAAAGCCGAGAAGCAGAAACACAGGCACAAGGACGACATTTACAAGCGGTCCGGCAGCGATGCTCCAAAGCACGGCACCCGGCCGGTTTGGCGGCGCTACGAATGCGACCCCGCCCAAGGGCCAGAGGATGATCTGATTCGCCGAGCCTCCCGTCTGCCTGCACGCGAGCGAGTGGCCAAATTCGTGAAGGAGCACGAGAAAGAACAATCCGCAGTACTCGGCAACATTCCAAAACAGCGATGCATAAACCGCACTGCGGGAGCTGAGGATGTAATACGCCACAGCAAACCACGTCCAATGGACGAAGACCGTAATTCCGGCGAATCGGAAGAATCTAAAGGAACCCTGTCTAGTTGGTGTCATCGCCGCATGACATAGCACGTTCCGTCCGCACAACAACAAGGCTTGTCCAAGAATCCCTCAATGCCGCTATACTTCGGCAACCACCATGAACTTCCGCATTCTCGCCGCCGGCATCGCCATCTCACGCGTCATCGCGCCCGGACATGCGGCCACGGATTCCGCCGGGAACGAGTTTTTCGAAAAGAACATCCGGCCCGTGCTTTCAACGAAATGCTACTCATGCCACTCGACGGAAAGCGGCAAACAGAAGGGCGGTCTTTTGCTCGACACTCGCGAAGCGACGCTCGCCGGCGGCGATTCCGGTCATGCCGTCGTGCCCCGCAGCGCGAAGGAGAGCGAGTTGCTCAAGCGGATGAAATCCAACGACAAGGATGAGGTGATGCCGCCACCAAAAGAAGGCGGCGCGTTGCCAGCGGAGGTGATCGCGAACTTCGAGCAATGGATCATGATGGGTGCGCCCGATCCGCGCGAGAGTGGAACAAAACCGGCCGTCAGAAGAATCGACATCGAAGAAGGCCGGAAGTTCTGGGCATTCCAACCGCCCGCAGCGACTCAACCGCCCGCAAACAAGGACACGACATGGGCGCGCACGCCGGTCGATAGATTCATCCGCGCCACACAGGAGGACAGGGGACTAAAACCCGTGGCCGATGCCGACCCGAGGACACTGCTGCGACGCCTTTATTTCGACCTGATCGGCCTTCCACCGCGGCCCGATGAAATGGATGCATTCATCTCCGACCGTTCCGCTGATTCGCTGGCAAAGGCCGTTGATCGCCTGCTGGCCTCGCCACAGTTTGGTGAACGCTGGGGGCGCCACTGGCTGGACGTCGCGCGCTACGCGGAAAGCACCGGAAAGGAGCGCAATTTCACATTCCCAGAGGCATGGCGTTACCGCGATTGGGTGATTTCCGCGTTCAATGCGGACAAGCCATACGACCGCTTCATTCGCGAACAGATTGCCGGCGACCTTCTGCCTCACAGCTCGCCGCAGGAACGCGATCAGTTTCTCATCGCCACAGGCTTCCTCGCGATGGGGCCGAAGGGCTTGAACGAGAAAAACAAAAAGCAATTCGCTGCGGACCTCGTGGACGAGCAGCTCGATGCCGCCACGCGCTCCGTTCTCGCCGTCACCGTCGCGTGCGCGCGCTGCCACGATCACAAATTCGACCCGATCACCCAGCGGGACTATTACGCGATGTCCGGGATTTTTCACAGTACCGAGACCTACTACGGCACCGCTGGTGCGCAGAACCGCAACGGCTCGCAATTGATCCCTCTTACCCCGCCGGAAACTTCGCCCGCTCAGGCGGTGCCGGCTCCGGTAATTGACGACGACACGGTCGCTGACCGCCTCACACCCGCTCAGGAAAGCCGGATGCTCGCCGCCGCAGAGGCGAAGAATCCTAAGCTCGTGGCCCGCTTGAAATCGATGAGCGACGCCGAGAAGGTGCGGATGTTCCAGAAATTCCTGGCGAACAACGGCAAGAAGAAGGGCAAAGCCGCGGCTTACGCTGCAAAGGCCGCCGATCCTTCCAGGCCCGCTGCGATGGGCGTCCTCGAGTCCCGCCCGGTGAATGCGCCCCTGCTCGTTCGCGGAGAGGTTGATCAGCCGTCGGAAGTCGTCCCGCGTGGTTTTGCCGCCGTGATTAAAACATCCGCGCCCGAGATTCCCGCGACGGCAAGTGGTCGGGCGCAGCTCGCAGACTGGCTGACAAACGGAAACCCGCTTACGGCGCGCGTAATGGTCAATCGCGTTTGGCAGCACCTGTTCGGCGAAGGACTCGTCGCAACGGAGGACAACTTCGGCGCGATGGGCGAAAAGCCGAGTCATCCCGCGCTGCTCGACTATCTCGCCGTGCGCTTTCAGACACCCGTGGAAAATGGCGGTCTCGGCTGGAGCACAAAGCGGCTCATTCGTGAGATCGTCCTGTCCCGGACCTACGGACTCTCTTCCGCGCACGACAGCTACGCTGCAGAAATAGACCCATCCAACCGGCTGCTCTGGCGGCAGGAACCACGCAGGCTGGACGCGGAAAGCATCCGGGATGCAGTTCTCGCAGTGAGCGGCCAGCTCGACCCGGCAGCTCCCGGAGGCTCCGTGATCCATTCGCTCGGAAACGCCTATATCGGGCGCGGCGTTCGTCCGGAGGCGTTCATGTCCGTCCCGAGTCGGAAGCGCAGCGTGTATCTTCCCATCGTTCGCGACTTCGTTCCCGAAGCGCTGGAACTTTTCGACTTCGCCGAGCCCAGTCTCGTCATCGCATCCCGCGAAACCACGAATGTGCCCGCGCAGGCGCTCTTTTTGATGAACAGTCCGTTCGTGCGCGACAATGCTCTCGCCGCCGCGCGCCGCATTCTCGCAAGCCCGCTCGATTTCAACCAGCGCCTCGACATGCTGCACAAGCTCGCGCTTGGCAGGTCGCCGTCCGACGCCGAGCGCAAACGTGCGGCCGATTACCTGCTCGCAGAGGCTCGCGGACTGAGCGAAGGGCGAGCCAAAGAGTCCGCGGCCGAGGCTTCCTGGGCGACGCTCTGTCAGGCGCTTTTCGCAAGCGCCGAGTTTCGATATTTGAATTGAACGCAGCCGCCGCGTATGACGGCTGCCGCTCATGCTCATCCTGACCGTCTTCGTCCAAGTCCTTCTGCCGATTCTCATCATGTTCGGCGCGGGCTGGCTCCTGGACCGCAAATGGAACGTGGACCTCGCGACGGTGGTGAAGCTGAACCTGAATCTTTTCGTTCCGGCATTCATCTTTTACGAACTCACCACGACCCGACTCGGAACCGCAGAGGCCATCAAGGCCGTTGCCTACACGGTCGCCGTGGTTCTCGTGCTTTTTGTAATCGCCGGCATAGTCGCGCGCCTGCGGAAGCAATCGCGCGAAGAGACGCGCTCGCTCCAAATCGCGAGCATTTTCTATAATTCGGCGAACTACGGCATCCCGCTGATGCATCTGGCGTTTCTACCACCGAGCCCCGCTGGTGCGCTTCAGGTTTTCGTCATTCTCGTGCAGAATATCGGGAACTTCACTCTCGGCGTGTTTCTGCTCTCTTCGGCGAAACACACGGGGCTCAAAGCATTCGCGCCCATTCTTCGCCAGACATCCGTGTGGTCGGTGCTCATCGCGCTCAGCGTGCGCGGGCTCTTCGGTCCGATTGAACCCGATACGGAGGGAATGCGCTGGCTTTGGGTCCCGCTGAAATACTTTCACGACGGGCTCGTAGCCGTCGCGCTCGTCACGCTCGGCGTCCAGCTTTCCAAATCGAAAGCCGGCGCCGCGCTTCCCCGTCTGCGCTGGGCGCTGGCGCTGCGACTCATCGTCGGCCCGATCGTAGGCTGGGCGCTCGTGTGGCTGTTCCGCTTCGAAGGAGACATCGCGAAAGCGATGGTGCTCAGCACGAGTTTCCCGACCGCAGTGAACACCGCACTGATCGCTCACGAATTCAAAGCCGATACGGAATACGCTTCCGGTGCAGTATTCTGGTCCACCATCTTCAGCATGTTCACGGTCACAGCGCTGATTGCGTTGATGAAATGGCCAGCCGCAGCGGGCATTTGGGGACCCTGACCGACTTTCACTACGCTTCCGAAGCACCGCGGGTTTACACGGGCAAGACCATGAAAGTCCTGTTTACCCTTCTCGCCCTGCCCTCTCTCGCATTCGCGCAAATCAAAGCCGGCTTCGCCGATCGCGAAGTCGTTCCTGATATCGGAATGGAGTTTCCGGGGAACTACGGGAAATCAATTGCGAAGGAAATCCACGATTCACCAAAGGTCCGCGCCGCGGTGTTCGATGATGGAAAAAAGCGCATTGCCATTGTGGGGCTCGACGCCCTTGCGATCCGTCGCGAAACCGCCGTGGCGGCTCGCAAGCTGGTGCAGGAGAAAACCGGCATCGCGCCGGAAAACATTCTTCTCGGCGCATCGCATTCACACACATCCGGCCCCACGGTCATGGTGCTCCCTGGCGAGTATGACCACGCCGATGAACACGTCAAAATGCTCGCCTATGAAAAATCCTCGGGCGCTGATCCGAAGTATCTTGAACGCTTCGTCAAAGGCATCGCAGACGCAGTCGTCGCGGCAAACACGAACCTTGCCGAAGTCTCGCTGAGCTTCGGAGTCGGAAAGGAGGACAAGGTATCCTTCAACCGCCGCCAGCGGATGAAAAACGGATTGAGTTTTTCCCACGCAGGACGCGGCAACCCCGACATCGTAGGATACGCCGGGCCCATCGACCCCGATGTCGGCGTCATCGGTGCATGGGGCAAGGATGGCAAGCCGCTCGGAGTAGTCGTGAACTTCGCCTGCCATGCCACCACGGGTCCCGCACCGTTCTCTGCAAATTGGATCTATTATCTCGAAAAGACCATTCGCGGTGGACTCGGTGCCGACGTCCCCGTCGTATTTCTCCAAGGGGCATGCGGCGACATCACGCAGGTGGACAACCTCGATCCATTTGCGCCAAAGAACGGCGACTACTACGGCCAGTTGATCGGCGGATGCGTCGGGGCGGAAGCCCTGAAAGTGCTCTACCGTGCGGAACGAAGCACCGGACCTTTTACGGTCGAGAGCCTCGTGAAAACATGGCGAATCCCACGCCGCATTCCGGAGCCGGCAAAGGTCGCCCGCAGCCTGGCCATGACGAAGCGCAACCCGAAGGAGGTCGGCACTACGGAATGGATTTTTGCGAAGGAGATCGTGATGCTCGACGCGCTTCTGAAAGAGGAGCGGGACGTGGAAGTCGAGGTGCAGGTGATGCAAATCGGACCGGTCGCACTCTTCACAACGCCGGCCGAGTATTTTGTCGAATTCGGCCTCGAGTTCAAAAAGAAGTGCGGATTCGCCATTGCGTTTCCCGTGGAACTCGCGAACGGCTGTGTGGGCTACGTTCCCACCGAGGAGGCATTTGGCCCGAACGGAGGCGGCTACGAGACACGACTCACGAGTTATTCAAACCTCGAAATTACCGCTGGCCGCCAGATGCTCGACGCGGGCCTAGAACTCGTTCGCAAGCTCACTCCGGCGCCCCTTCCCGCGCCGCCGAAGGCTCCCGATTGGAAGGAAGGCTGGAGCTACGGAAACGTGCCTGCGGAATTGAAATGAGCAGCCTTAAGCCGCCTGCGGTTCGAGGGTGATGTGGTCCGTGATTCGCGGACAAAGCGGCACCTTTCTCTGCAATCTGCAGACGAGGTAAAACAACTCCATCCGCCACCAAATCCCCCACGAAAACCCGACGTGTCCGGCAAGCACCGCATTTACCGCCGCGGCAAGCTGGAAGCGCTTTGCAGGTGTGGTGAAGACCTCGATAAACTCAGGCTCATACCACGCCGTGACGAAACGCAGATACTTGTCCATGATTCCGCCCACGCGCTTCTGATACGCCGCAAACAGCCGGTCCCGACAGGCCGGATCGTCGAGCACACGATCCAGCGCATCCGCAGCCAACTCGCCGCTTTGAATCGCCAGAAATACGCCGGTGCTGAAAATCGGATCGATGAATCCGGCGGCATCTCCGGCGAGCATCCACCGGTCGCCCGTGAATCGCTCATTCCGGAACGAGTAGTCTCCAGCGGAGTGAACTTCTCCGATTCGCTTCGCGGCAGCCATCCGCTCCTTCATCAACGGACTCGCCTCAAAAGCCGCTTCCAGCATCGCCTCCGGGCTTAGCTTCCGCGCACGGAAGGTGGCGGCATCCATCACCAGACCGACGCTGGTGCGCTCCGCATCAAGCGGTATCAACCAGAACCAGAATCCCTCGCCCCGGACCAGTCGCGTGAGCGTGCCGTCTATTCCTTCATCACGTTGAACGCCTGTGAAATGTCCGAAGCACGAAAACTTCCGCAGATTCGGATAGGGCCGTCGGAGTTGCAGTTGGTTGCCGATGATCGAATTCCGCCCGCTCGCATCAATGACATACCGCGCACGCACCTCGCCGGAATTTGTGCGGATGGAAACGCCATCCTCACGGAAATCCACGGATTCGACGTGCACTCCCTCGCGGCACTCCGCTCCGACTTCACGCGCGCGGTCGAGCAACACTTGATCAAACACCGCGCGCTCGATCTGAAACGCATCGCCGTGTTTGAGGCGGAATCCGTTTTTGAAATAGAATTTCACCATTCGGCTGCCGCAGGCCGTCGCAATCTCGGCGCCGTTCTTCGGCATCGCCTTCGATTTCAAAACCTCACGCACACCGAGGCGGTCAAACGCCCCCATCGAATACGGGAGAAGCGATTCACCGATGCGGAAGCGAGGAAACTTTTCCCGCTCAAGCACGATCACCCGCCTCCCCTTTTGCGCCAGCAAAATAGCCGGCGTCGTGCCCGCGGGACCGCCACCGATGATTGCCACGTCGTATTCTTGTTCAGCCATTTCGATTTCTACGAAAGCATACGGCCGGCGGCTGCGAAAACAGGAAAAATCTCCGCATTCTTTCCTTTCCCGAAATCGCCATGCGGGCAACGCTGTCGTATGCACGTGCCCACATTCATCGAACGGAAGCGAGACGGGAAGGAACTCAGCGCCGCCGAAATCGCAGAATTTATCTCCGGCTACGCGTCCGGCGCGATTCCCGATTATCAGGCCGCAGCGTGGGCGATGGCCGTCTATTTCAACGGCATGACCGATTCGGAAACCGGTGCCCTCACCCGTGCGATGCGCGACAGCGGCCGCATCTCCAAATGGCACGCAGGCTCCCCGCTCAAAGTGGACAAACACAGCACCGGTGGCATCGGCGACAAGGTTTCGCTCATCCTCGCTCCGCTGCTAGCATGCGCCGGTGTATGGGTCCCGATGATTAGCGGGCGCGGTCTGGGTATCACCGGCGGCACACTCGACAAACTGGAGAGCATTCCGGGATTCAACGTTGGAATCAGCGAAGCCGAAGCACTCGCGCAACTCGGCAGAATCGGCGTGGTGATGATGGGGCAAACAGCGGACCTTTGCCCAGCCGACAAGAAGCTGTATGCGCTTCGCGACGTCACAGCGACCGTTCCGAGCCGCCCGCTCATCGTGGCGAGCATCATGTCCAAGAAGCTCGCGGAATCACTGGACCGGCTCGTGCTCGATGTGAAATTTGGCAGCGGCGCGTTCATGAAAACGCGGGCGGAAGCCGAAATCCTGGCGGCCGCCATGGTCGCGGTCGGCACGGACTGCGGCGTGGAAACCAGTGCGATTCTGAACCCGATGGACGAGCCGCTCGGTCACACGGCGGGCAACGCGCTGGAGGTTTTTGAAAGCGTCGAGACATTGCAGGGGCGCGGTCCGGCGGATCTCGTGGAGTTGACGCTGAATCTGGCTGAGAAGGTCTCCCCGGTTCCACGTACACAGCTTGCCGGATGGCTGAATGACGGCACCGCATGGCGGAAATGGTGCGAACTCGTGGAGGCGCAGGGCGGACGCGCCGCCGACACGGAGCGGATCCTCGATATCCACAGCGCACCGCTGATTCACACCGTTCGGGCGGAACGCGATGGTGTCATCCGCAGAATGGATGCGGAACTTATCGGCCGCGCGTGCATCGCCCTCGGAGCAGGGCGTTCTAAGGCGACCGATCCGGTGGATTTCGCAGTGGGCTGCAGCGCCATCGCAAAGGTCGGTTCATCCGTGGCAGCGGGCAAACCGCTCATCACCGTACATGCGCGCAATCAGTCGACCCTCGATTCGGCGCTCGATTTAATCCGCGGTGCAATTCACTGGTAATGTCATGCAACCCAGACTCCGGTTGCCGCATGTGACTCCTCAGCAACCGACGCTAACCAACTAGAATGGACATCACTCATCCATCACCCGCCGCTCAACGCTCAACCTCGCACCCCAGCGCTGATGTAATTCTCAATACCATCGAGGATGCGGTAATCGTTACGGGACTCGACCTCACGATTCTCGAGTGGAACACCGCGGCAACGAAGATCTTTGGTTGGTCGCACGATGAGGCGGCCGGAATGTCGCTTTCAAAACTCGACGCGCCGGAGGCTGCGGAGAGTTTTGCGGCAGCCGCGCGCCGCACGCTCGCCAGTGGCACGCGCTGGAGCGGGGAGATTCAGTTCTCCATCAAGGGCGGCGCAGCAGGACTCTGCGAGGCCCAAATGCTGGTGATGAACTCCGGCAATCTGCTCCTCTGCATTCGCGATGTAAGCCAGAGACAGAGACAGAACGAGGCCCTGCTGGAAGAACGCCGTTTACTCCGGACCATCATCGACGGAGTTCCGGATATGCTTTTCCTGAAGGACCGCGAAGCCCGTCACGTGATGCGGAATCGCGCCGAGCGCGAGTTGATGGGCGGCTCTGACGAGGACGTATTCGGTCGAACGGTGATGGAACTCGGGCTTCCTGCAGAGATCTCCGGGCCATTCTATGCGGATGATCTGCACGTCCTGAAAACCGGTGAACCCGTCGTGAATCGTGAGGAGAAGATCCTGACACGAACGGGCGAACTCCGGTGGCTCTCCACGACCAAGCATCCGATTTTCGATACAACCGGCAATGTCATCGGAATTGTCGGCATCGCACGCGACATCACCGAACAGAAACGCGTCGCGAGTGAGCTGAACGAAGCGCGATTGCAGCTCACCAACCATCTGGACAATTCGCTGCTCGCGATTACCGAAATGGATCGCGATGGACGGATAACATCGTGGAACAAGCGGGCCACGGAAATGTTCGAGTGGACAGCCGAGGAAGCGATAGGAAAAACGGCCGACGAACTCCGTGTTATTCATCCGGAAGAAGCATCACGGGTGTCAGCGCTCTTTGAACGTCTAACGCGCGGCAGTGAGACACAGAATACCAGCATCAATCGCAATCTCACAAAAAGCGGGAGAGTCGTTCACTGCAACTGGTTTAACAGCGCGGTCCGAGCCTCGGATGGATCGATCCGCTCGTATCTATGCATGGCGGCGGATATCACAGCAACGATCGAAGCCATCGAGAAACTGAACGCTTCCGACCGGCTGCTCCAGACGCTGATCGAAGCCACAAACACCGGTTACATGATGATTGCGCCGGATGGCACGATTCTCGACGCAAACGACAAGTATTTGCGCTTCTTCGGTGCCGCAAACAAAGCGGATCTTTCGGGGAAAAACCTCTCCAGTCTCGTCGCGGAGCATCACTCTGCGCTGCTGAACACTGCGTTCTCGCGACTGCTCGAGGAGGGCTCATTGCGGAATCTTGAACTGGATCTTCACGGCGGACTGAACGCCACGGTACCATTTGAATTTAACGCAAGGACTGAGCAGACCCGCGATGGACTACGCGTGCATCTGTTTTTCCGCGACATCACCACGCGACGGCGTGCATTGGATGAACGGCAAATAATCGAACGGAAACTGCAGGAGACACAAAAACTCGAAAGTCTGGGCGTGCTGGCCGGCGGAATTGCGCACGATTTCAACAATATTCTCACCGGCATTCTCGGCCACGCGAGTATTGCAGCGGATACCGTTGGCTCCGGTTCACCGCTGTTCGCAAATCTCGAACAAATCCAGACTGCAGCACTGCGTGCCGCAGACCTCTGCAAGCAAATGCTGGCATACTCCGGCAAAGGGCGCTTTGTCGTCGAGAAGCACGATTTGAACGGCCTCCTGCGCGACACCGTCTCGCTGCTTGAGCTGTCCGTGAGCAAGCGGGCGCGACTGGAGTTTGAACTCGCGGAAGACACTCTGCCGGTGCTCGCGGATGCCACACAAATCCGACAGGTGGTGATGAATCTCGTGATGAACGCCTCCGAGGCCGTCGCTGAATCGACCGGCATAATCCGCGTCCGCTCCGGAGCGATGCTTGCAGATTCCGGTTATCTCCAAAAGGCACACGCCTCGTCCGATGCACATCCCGGAAAATACGTGTGGTTTGAAATCGATGACAACGGCTCCGGAATGACTCCCGAAGTCCTCACTCGCATCTTTGATCCGTTCTTCACCACGAAGTTCACCGGCCGCGGACTCGGTCTGGCGGCGGTTCTTGGAATTGTCCGCAGTCACCATGGTGCGATGCATGTGGAGAGCGTTTCCGGCTACGGAACCCGTTTCCGCGTGCTCCTTCCCGCAGTGGGAGGCAAAGCCGAAGCAAAGCCCGCGGGCGAAGCGCAAACGCCTTACAAATCGACCGGCCGCGTCCTGGTCGTTGACGATGAGGAGACGGTGAGAAAAGTTTCCGGTCGAATACTCGAGGGAATGGGTTTCACACCCGTATTTGCAACGAATGGGCGCGAGGCAATTTCCATATTCACAGCGAATCCCGATTTTCAATTCGTGCTGCTCGATCTCACAATGCCTTTGGTGAACGGCACGGAAACCTTCATCGAAATTCAGAGGATCAAGCCGGGGGCGAAAGTTCTTTTGATGAGTGGATACGATGAACAGGATGCGATCTCGCGCTTCGCAACATCCGGGCTGGCGGGCTTCATTCAGAAACCGTTCAACGTGACCCAATTCACGCAGCACATCAGGCGGATCCTCGGGTAACTCGGGACGGGTCGCTTGCAATGCGGCCAGTGCTCGCCTACGAAAAACGCCATGTCGCGTCCCTGGCCTCTTATCGCAGCACTTGCCGTCGTCATCGTCGGCCCCATCGCGCTCCGCCCGAGCGGCGAGGATCGCCTGCTGAAAGGCGCCGACACAGTTGTGGTTATCACTCCGCACAATGAGGCAATCCGCGCCGAGTTTGGTCGCGGATTTCGCGAGTGGTACGAGAAGAAAACGGGACGCACGGTGACTGTCGATTTCCGCACACCGGGCGGCACAAGCGAGAACTCCCGCTACGTTTCCGGGCAATACAAGGCGGCTTTCGAAGACTATTGGAAAAAGACGCTCAATCAAAAGTGGAGCAAGGAAGTGGAATCCGGTTTCGTCGATTCCAAGATCGTTCCCGACGACACGCCAGCCGACGACACACCTGCCGTCGCCGCACGGCGCGCATTCCTGGAATCCCGGGTCAGCTCGGGAATGGACGTCTTCTTCGGCGGCGGCTCGTTTGACTTCTCCATCATCGCCGGACAGGGATTTCTCGTCGATTGCGGCTACGTCGCGGCGCATCCGGAGCTTTTCGGAAAAGGCAAACCGATCGAGCCATCCGTCGGTGGCGAGGCTTACTACGATGAAGGCGGCCGCTGGATTGGCTCGGCTATCGGTGCTTTCGGCATCGCCTACAATCGCGACCGTCTCGCGACCCTCGGAATCGAACCGCCCCGGCGGTGGGCGGATATATCAAACCCCCGGTTCTTCCGCAGTCTTGCACTCGCAAACCCGACTCAGAGCAGCTCCGCAAACAAGGCGTTCGAGATGCTGATCCAGCAGCAGATGAACGAAACCGGCACGGACCTCGCGGAGGGTTGGCGACGTGGAATCCGCCTCCTCCAGCGCATTGGAGCAAACTCCCGCTACTTCAGCGACTCGTCCGCCAAGATCTCGCTCGACGTCGAATCCGGCGAAGCCGCCGCGGGCATGACCATTGATTTTTACGGCCGCTACCAAAGCGAATCCGTCCGGCGCGCAGACGGCAGTTCGCGAATCGGATACTCCGACGCGCAAGGCGGAACCAGTTTCGGAGTCGATCCCATCGGCCTTCTTCGCGGCGCACCCCACGAAAAAGTTGCACGGGCTTTCATCGAATACGTCATGAGCGACGGGCAGAAACTCTGGACCTGGCGCGCAGGTACACCGGGCGGGCCGAAAAATCACGCTCTCCGCCGGCTGCCCGTTCTTCCGTCGCTTTACGCGCCCGAGTTTCGCAAGTTTCGCAGCGACCCGGATGTCTTCCCATACGTCGCCTCGAAGGAATTCACTTACGATCCAAAGCGGACCGGGAGCCTTTTCGGCGCGATCGCATTCATCGTACGCGTAATGTGTGTCGATACACACCCCGAACTGACCACTGCGTGGAACGCGCTGATCGATGCAAAGGAACGCACGGGCTCATTTCCGCCGGCGGCGCTTGCAGCATTCGAGGACATCGGTGCCGTCGATTACGAGATCGCGAAAGGACGCATCAAGGAAGCCATCGCGAAGGACGCGCCGAAGATCAGACAAGTCCAGCTCGCAAAAGAACTGTCAGACACCTTCCGCGCCAATTATCTGAAAGCCACCCAGCTCGCCCGCGAGGCCCGCTAGAAATCACAAACGTGAATTGGTGCAGCGTTAACCAAACACTCGGTTCACTCGCCCGGGAACGCCCAAACGCAAGCGTCTAGCGCTTGCGCCCGGTGGGTTTACCTTTGGGGATTAGATTGCCGTTGGCATCGTAGCGGTCCACGCCGATCAGCGTGGACTGGCCGCCGCGCGTGCCGAAGATGAAATTGTTCGTTCCGGTGAGATTGCCGCGCGCGTCGTAGACAATCTCCTGAACTATGCGGTCTGCGCCATCGAGCTTGTAGGTGCATTTCTGAAACACCTGATTCTTGGCGTTGTAGTAAATGCCCGAGACAGGCTGCATCCGCTCGTCGAGCTGGTAAAGGACGGTCTGGTACGGCGTCTTCGCGCCACTGAGATAGAAACGCTCGATGGCCCGGCGCTTCTCCGGGTCGGTTTCCTTGGAACTCCAAGTGCCGTCGGGAAATTCGCGGTTGGTTATCTTTTTTGCAGGCAGTGCGAGGGCTGTGGAGGCGAGTGCGAAAATGAAGATGAGCGTTTTCATGCTGCGACTTGATGTGCGTTAAACTGGAGATCGTAAAGGCGCCGGTACTCAGGCGAGCGTTCGTAGAGATCGGCGTGTTTGCCGACGGCTTTGATGATGCCCTTGTCCATCACCACGATTTGGTCGGCCTTGAGAATGGTGGAAAGGCGATGAGCGATTGCGAGTACGGTGCGGCCTTTGGAAAGCGCTTCGAGGGCTTCCTGAATTCGTCGTTCGCTCTCGGTGTCGAGCGCGCTCATCGCCTCGTCGAGAAGCAGAACAGGAGCATCTTTGAGCAATGCACGCGCGATGCTGATACGCTGCTGCTGGCCACCGGAAAGGTTGCAACCTTTGTCTCCAATCACCGTGTCATAGCCCTGCGGCTGGTTCATGATGAAGTCGTGCGCGTAGGCCATTTTCGCGGCGTGCTCGATTTCCGCCTGGGTGGCGTCGAGCCGTCCGTAGCGGATGTTCTGGCCGATGGTGTCGTGGAAAAGGAAGACATCCTGACTAACTGTGGCGACGTGCTCGCGCAGCGATGCCTGCGTGATTTTTCGGATGTCCGTTCCGTCCATCGTGACGCGCCCGGCGTCTCCCTCGTAGAGACGCTGGAGCAGAGCAAAGAGCGTACTTTTTCCACTGCCGCTTTCGCCGACAAATGCGCACGTCGTACCGGCGGGAATGTGGAGCTCGATGCCCTTCACGGCGGGTTCCGTTTTTCCGGCGTACGTAAAAGTGACGTCATCAAATCGAATCTCGCCGCGGACCTTGCCGATGGCGATAGCATCGGGCGCATCCTGAATCGCAGCAGGGCGGTCGAGCAGCTCGAAAATCTTCGTCGTGGAAGCGAGGCACTTCTGCATCATCAACTGAATGCGACTCATCGCCTTGAACGCAGGATAAATCAGCACGAGCGCACCGACGAGTGCGAGCAACGTTCCATTCGGTAGTCGGACCCACCAAGCATACACGAGCGCCGCACTGATCCCGAGCGACGCTACGGTCTCCACTGCGGGGCCGGTGATTTCCATCGCCTTGCGCCATTTCATCACAAAGCGGAGCATGGCCTGATTCGCCGCATTGAACCGGCCCGCCTCGTAATCTTCGCGGGCGTGAGTTTTCACCACGCGGATCCCTCCGAACGCCTCGTGCATGAGCACCATCATTTGTCCCGCTTCATCCTCCTCACGCGCTGCGCTCTTGCGGACTTTTTTGCTGACCATCAAAACCGGCAGCAAACACAGCGGAAACAAAAGCAGCGCGGCTAGCGTAAAGCGCCAGTCGAACCAGAGCATCATGGCTACCGCGCTGACAATACTCACGGGCTGCTTGACGATGTCAGCGGCGATGCTCGTGAGAGCTTGCTGCGCAATGCGCGTTTGATTGAAGACCGTCTGAACAAGGTCGCCGGCCTTCTGGCGGTTGAAGAACTCCATCGCCTGCCCGAGCGTGTGCCGATAAACCTGCTGGCGGATGTCATCGAGAACCCGCTGACTTACCCACAGGACGCAATAGGCATTCAGATAGGAAAAGACTCCCCGCACCGCCATGACAGCCGGCACGAGCAGGCACACAGTCAGAACTACGTGCAGCGGCGAGCGGCCATCCGGGCCTGGTGCCGCCCATTTGCGGATTGCTTCGGGTAGGTGGGCAAGGCTCTGCGACTGCTGCCCTGGAGCACCCGTAAGCACGAGGTCGCCGACGTGTTTAAAAACAAAGACCAACGCCGCGTTCGCACCCGCAAAACAAACGCCAAAAAAGATGCCCGCCCAAAATCGCCCCATGTAAGGACGCATATAGCCGAACAGCCGCCCGTACGGTCCGCGGGCCGAGACAAGGAAGTCTCGAAACGACATTTTCGCCATGTCTTTGCGGGAAATACGTTTGGTCGCTTTGGCCATCTGCCGGACAGTTAATCACGGCGAACCGCTGCCGCCGAAGTAATTTTTTGTTCCTTATTCGCTGAGGCCTATCGTCCGCTTCCGACCGGAGTCAGTCCGTCCCGAGCCGGCGCGGGGATTCCGAGCCGCTCAAAACCATACCCAAGCAGCGTGGTCGAGTCGGTCCAAATACCCGGGCTATTCGTGCGAAGAACGACGGAAATCACCTCGCGTCCCCCGCGTGTCGCGGAGGAAACGAGCGTTTGCTGCGCTGCGCGGGTGAACCCTGTCTTGAGCCCCGTGCAGCCCGGAAATTTCCACAACAGCTTGTTGTGATTGCGGAGCTGTACAAACTGGTCGCCCTTCAGCAGCCACGCTTCGGGAGTGGCCACAATCTCGCGAAAGAGCGGGTTCTTCATCGCGGCGAGCGAGATTTTTGCGAGGTCGTGCGCCGTGGTAAAGTGGTGTGGATCGTGAAGTCCGTGCGGGTTGGTAAAATGGGAGTTTGTCGCACCCAGTTCGCCCGCGCGCTTCGTCATGCGCTCGGCGAATGCCTCGACGCTTCCCGCATTGTCGCGTGCGAGGCACATGGCAACATCGTTCGCGCTTTTGAGCAGCAATGCATAAAGCAGATGCCGCCGGGGAAACTGCTCGCCCGGCTTAATCTCAAGCGCGCTCGGCTCAACCTTGGTATCAGCGATATCGACCGTCACCAGTTTGTCGAGTTCGCCCGCTTCAATGACCAGAAGCGCGGTGAGTATCTTCGTCGTGCTCGCGGGATACTGGATTTCGTCGGGATTCTTCTCGTAAAGGAAACCGCCGGACTCCATGTCGACGAGCACTGCGGATTTGGCGGCAAGCGGAAGTTCGCCCGGTGCGATGGGTTCGGGCGACGCCGCAGGCTTGGCGACGGCAGCTTTTGTTTGAACAGCTTTCGCCGTGGATGTTTTCTTCGGAGCCGCCGCAGAGACGGCGAGAAAGCCGGGCATTAAAAGCGCGGCGCAGCAAAGGAGCAGATTACGTCGGAAGGATTTGGCCATTTAACATCATCCATCGCACGGGAGCCCGGTGAGCGAGCACGGCTGCATGGACTCCCGCGCTTGTATCGGCTACGGGAAAAGCAATCAAGTCTGCTGCCGCACCAATCGCAATTTTTCCGCCATCAAAACCAAGTGCGCGTGCACCATTGACGGTGGCAATTGCGACAATCTCCGCCGCATCCAAAGCCGGATGCGCCGTCGCGAGTCCGCGCATTTCGTCGAACATCGACAGGGAGTCCGTGCTCGCGAGGCTATCGGTCCCGAGGCAAAGATTCACGCCGGTAGCGCGAAGGCGCTCGAGTGGAAACACCGCGTGGCGGAAATAGCGATGACTTCCCGGACAGTGCACGACCGAAGGCTTCGCCGGTAGCGCATCCAGAAGTGCGAAGTCCGAATCATCGAGCTCATTCATGTGCGCCAGAATCCAGCGCGAACCAAGGTCGACGTTGTGTGCAAGCTGGCCAAGCGGCGTATGGGAGTGGTGACAATCGTACATCCACCGTCCGAGTTTCAGCATGAAATCGTAAAGCTCACCGGTCGCCGATTTGAACATTTCCCATTCCTCGCGCGACTCTGCGACGTGCGTGGTCACCGGCATTCCAAGTTCGGTCGATGCGCGCGATGCGAGTTCAAACAGCGGCCCGCTTGCAGTGTAAGGCGCATGCGGACTGAGGCCAAATCCACCCAGCCATCCGGGGCGCTCAGGCTCGAAAAACGCTAGTGCACCAGCGACGGCATCCTCCGTCGAAAACCGATGCCGGATGTCGATCATCTCCATGAACCACCATGTTCGCAGCGGCGGGGGCGGCATCCGCAGCATAAGCTCCGGAAATGACTCGATGTTTGCAACGGTGGTCGTGCCCCATTTCCGCAATTCCGAAAAGCCACGCTCAATCGCACCGAGGTAATCCTCGTCGTGCAATGCGCGCTTGTGGGAATTGATTGCGCGAATCCATTCCGTGAAGCTTCGCTGCGGAGAAATCGCGTGGCGGAGCTGCGTGTAGTCGAGATGGCAGTGCGCGTTGACGAGTCCGGGCATCAGCACCTGGCTGCCAAGCTCAACCGCCTCGCCATCGTGTCTGCGTCGGATTTCCTCGAATCCTCCGAAATCGACGATCCGTGCGTTTTCAACCACGACGCCTCCATCACGGATGACCGGCGAGACAATTGGGAGAACGTGCTCTGCGCGAAGGATGACAGCCACGCGCGACTAGACCTTGAACCGCGGATTCTGCGACATGAAGCGCATCGGATTTCCAAATGTGACTGCCTCAATCCGCTCCTGCGACCAGCCGCGCTTCCGCATTTCCAGTGCGGTGCGCGGAACAGCAAGCGGAACGGAAATCCCCCAGTCGCATGCCGAGTTCATCCAGATTTGCTCGGCACCGTAGTTCTCCAAAATATCGATCGCTCGCGACGAGGTGCATTTCGACTCCGGATAAAGCGTCATGCCCGCCCACATGCCGGTATTGAGCACCATCTTGACGGTGTGCTCCTCCACGTGGTCGATGATGACGCGGGCAGGATCGATCCGTCGGTCTGACTTCAGAACATCGAGGATCAACCGCGTGCCCTTGAGTTTGTCCTCAAGGTGCGGGGTGTGGACCAGAATCATCTGGTCGTGCCGCGCGGCGAGGTCCACGTGCCATTCGAGGACTTTCAGTTCGGTGCGCGTATTCTTGTTCAGGCCGATTTCTCCGATCCCGAGTACGTTCGGGCGATCGAGAAATTCCGGAATGATGTCGATTACCTCCCGGGCAAGCTCCGAATCCTCGGACTCCTTCGGGTTGATGCACAGCCACGAATAATGCGGAAGACCGAACTTCGCGGCCCGCTTCGGCTCGTAGTCGGTAAGCTGGCAGAAGTAGTCGTAAAACCCCTGCGCGCTGGAGCGATCAAATCCCGCCCAAAATGCCGGCTCGCAGACGGCCGCGCAGCCGGAGAGCGCCATCGCAGTGTAGTCGTCGGTCGTTCGGGACACCATGTGTCCGTGTGGTTCGATGTATCGCACAGTTTGAAAAAGGTTGGTTTCAGTGACTACGAATTGACTACCGCCCACGCGCCGACAGCACCTTTGCCCGGAGCTTTGGCGATCGGCTCTTCCGTGGGATCGCTCAGCGAGAGCAAGACGTTCCGAGCACGCTGCGGCTCGTTGCACGAAAGCTCGTTCATCGCACGCAAAAATGCCGCAAGTCGGAAATCAGCCTCGCCCGTTCCGCGATCGAGACGGTCGAGAAATGCGGCGATGTCGATGAGCTTCGCGCGCGCATCCATAAAATAAAGGTCCAGAAGTTCGTTCCGCGTCATGCCATGCAATTTGACGGGCAATCCCACAGGAAGCAAGAAGGGCGGCGCACTTTTCGTACGCCGCCCTCCTTTCAAATATCAGAACTGTCGTTTAGTCAGCCTTGAAAGCCTTGTGGCCGTCCTTCTTTCCGGCATTCAGCTTCTCGAGAATCTTGCCGACTTCGTCAGCCTTCTCTGCTTCAACAGCCGCCTTGAGAGCGTCGAGCTCCTTGATCGAAGCTTCCATGGCAGCTTTGTAGTCGGCAAGGAACTTGGCTTTGTCCGCAGCCGGCACGTCCTTGGTCTTGGCGGGCTCGAGCTTGGCGGCGGCTTCAAAGGCGGCCTTGATATCGGCGACCTTGGAGGCCAGATCCTTAGTTACTTTGCCTTCCTTCTGAGCGCGGCCAATCGCCTTCAACGCCTTGCTGGCTTTTTCCATCTCCTTGCCAAGCGGCGTTTCTTCCTCTGCGAAAGCAGGAACGGTGATTGCGAGCGCGAGCACGGCGGCGGTGAACAGGTGTTTGAGTTTCATCTGGATGTAGAATTGTTGTTTGTTTGTTTGAGTTGCAAACGCTCCGACCCGGAAGGCGGCCCGTTTGTTAGATGCATAGACGACAGAGCCGCCCGTTTAGTCAAAAAATCTTTTTGAAAATCCGGCGCCGACGGGAATCGGCGGTGTAAATCACGCTGGCCGTGCGCAGCAGCAGCCCTGCTCCCGAATGCCGCAGCAAAGCGGTACTGCAGCCAGCGCGCCAATCACCGGCGCCGTGAGATACACCCACAAATGCTGGAGGTTTCCTCCCACAACCGCCGGCGCAAGCGACCGCGCGGGATTCATGGATGCGCCGCAAATCGGCCCGGCAAACATCGCTTCCAGCGCGATCACGGAACCAATTGCGATGCCCGCAGTAATCCCCTTCTCTTTCGCGCCGGTGCTGACGCTCAAAATCACGAACATGAGCAGGGCGGTGAGAATCACTTCCAGCACGAAGCTTTGCATAGCCGTTCCCGTGGGGAGCGTGGCGCCGAGTTTTGCGTCCATCGGAAAGAGCACACGCAACGTACTGCTCGCAGCGAAGGCTCCCGCAATTTGCGCAGCGATGTATGGCGGCACTTCGCTCCAGTTTGTTCGGCGCGCCGCAGCAAAAGCGATGGTGACGGCGGGATTCAGATGCGCGCCGCTTACGTCACCCAGCGCATAAATCATCGCGAGCACGATCAGGCCAAACGTTATCGCGATTCCCGCGTGGCCGATGGCTCCGTTGCTCGCGTTGTTGATAACGATCGCGCCGGTACCCGCAAATACGAGCGCGAACGTTCCGAGGAATTCTCCGAGTAACTTCTTCATGAACGATGCACTAACGCAGCGCAGACGGACCGGCAAGATTTCGTCCGATTCCATGTTTGCAAACTCACCGACCACAGCTACGATTACAAACATGCCAGATCGGATGCAAAAACCAACCGGACCGGCGCCGTGGGAACCCAAACAGGGCGACGGCGATGGCCCCAAGTCACCGGACGTCAAGAAGCCCGAAACAAAAAGCATTCTCGAGCGGATGCGGAAGGTCGACCCCGACCAGGCCCGCCGATACAAGCAGCGCACCGGACAGTAGCGCGATGCACCAGCCAAGCGCTCCCATTTCGCTCACGGACCCGACGGCGCCGGATTTCGCGACACTGCTCCAGCGCTCCGGCCTTTATCCAAAGGCGCCCGCGGAGTTTCACGCCACGACATCACTTCAACCGACGCACGCGACAACCATTCTCGCGTTCAAATTTGCAGACGGCGTCCTCGTTGCCGGCGACCGCCGCGCGACTGCGGGAAATATGATCATGTATGACCGCGCCGACAAGGTTTTGGAGATTGACCGTCATTCCCTGATGGCGATTGCCGGCGTTCCGGCTACCGCATGGGAAATGGCGCGCGTGCTTGAGCACAGCTTCCATTTTTTCCGGCGCAGCCAGCTCGCGGAAATGAGCATCGAAGGAAAAGTCCGCGCGCTCTCAAAGCTGCTGCGCGACAACCTCGGCTTCGTGCTTCAGGGCGTCGGCGTGGTCGTGCCCATCTTCGCCACCTACGATGCCGTTGCAGATTGTCCGCGCGTGTATTTCTACGATGCAATGGGAGCGGGATTTGAAGCGGCGGAGTTCTCCGCAACGGGAAGCGGAAGCCCGGCCGTGCGCGCCGTGCTCCACTACGAAAATACTTACGGCAAACGACCGCTGAAAAAGCTCCGCGCCAGCGATGCCACGCTCCTCGCACTTCGCGCACTCGATACCGCGGCAGAGGCGGACTCGGCGACCGGCGGCGTGGATCGAAGAGCGAAAGTTTTTCCCATCGTAAAACTGATCACGAAGGACGGCATCGCAACCCTGCCGGAGGCGCGGCTCGCGAAACTCTATCGCGGCAATCTCTCGACAAGCTAGATGCCCGAATTGACGACGTTCCAGTGGGTGCTTGCCGTCATCGCAGCGCTCGGCATCGGCGTTTCGAAGAGCGGCTTCGCGGGCGTGAGCCTCGTCCACGTGCTAGTGATGGCGCATATCTTCGGCGACCGCCTTTCCACCGGCGTCGTGCTGCCGATGCTTGTCGCGGGCGACATTTGCGCGGTGCTCGCTTTCAAGCGGCACGCCATTTGGAAACATGTCGGCCGCACACTGCCGATCGCCTGCATCGGCGTGGCGCTCGGAACGTGGCTGATGACGATCGTCCCCGATACCGCCTACAAGCCGTTCATCGGCTGGACCGTCCTCGTGCTCGTGGTTCTTCAACTCTGGCGGATGTGGAAACCGGCAATGTTCGAGACCGTGCCGCATTCATGGCCGTTTGCCGCGGCGATGGGGATGCTTGCGGGAATCACGACGATGATGGCCAACGCCGCCGGGCCCGTCATGGGACTCTACTTCCTCGCAGTGGGGCTCCCAAAATACCAGCTCACCGGCACGAGCGCGTGGTTTTTTCTGATCATCAATGTCTTCAAAATTCCGTTCAGTGCGGGACTCGGGCTGATCCACGCGCAGACGCTGATGTTCAATGCCGTGCTCGTTCCGGGAATTGTCGCCGGGCTGTTCCTCGGCCGCTGGCTGCTCGCCCATGTGCCGCAGCGACTGTTCGACGGACTCATTCTCGCCTTCGCAGCGATCGCGGCGCTGATGCGCACGGGCTTTTTCGCGTGGGTTCAGTCCCTAATTTAAACCGGGTTCGTCCGGCGCTTCGGCGACGAGTTTGAACCATGGGCCGAAAGTGCTCGTCATCTCCCGCCAGATGCGCGGTGCACGCTCAACTTCGAGCACTTCCTCCTTATCTGCCTTGCGCACGAGCCACGCACGCTGCGCGAGTTCACCCTCGATTTGCCCGCCCGTCCATCCGCTGTAGCCAATGAACGCGCGGACCGTGTGATCTTTTGCGACGGTGAGATGCGCGGCTTCCTCCAGGGAAATGTGATGCCGGCATTCGATGAGGCGTTTCTCCGGATTCCATCGAAATGCTGCGAGAAGCATTTTATCCGGCTCCACCGGCCCGCCGTTGAGCACCGGCACCCGCGCAAGCTGCCCGAGCGGCTGGTCCTCCAGCAATTCACCGACCAGCTTGCCCATCGGACGATTTAGCACGAGCCCGAAGCTCCCAGTTTTCGCATCATGATCGGCGAGGAAAATCACCGTTCTCCGAAACGTCGCCTCCGTAAGGCTTGGGTGGGCAATCAGAAAACTGCCCGACAAAGTCAGCGATGTAGAAACCGATTCTCGCACCGCCGAAAGCTAGCACGCAGGAATTTTTCGTCCAACTGTTCCGCCAGTTCGTCCGGCAATTAAGCGCAACGGAAACCATCGAATCGCACAGGCGGAACAAGGAAACCGGACACCCCGGACGACGATCAACCCCAGCCAGAACGTGGAATCCACCGATCACCGCAGATAAAGCTGCCCCAAAATGGGGGAGCCGCGACAAAAAATTACCGTTGCCCAGCCAATCCGCGCGAAGATGCTAAATTCACAGGCGAACCAGATATGAGCTTCCTGCCGGAAACCGATCACCCGCATCCCGTTCGCATTCACCAACTGCAATTACAAACCGACCATTCTCTCACATGAAATCACGCTTCGTTCCATCGCATTCGCGCCCGACCAGCCGCGGCAGCCGCGCCGTCATTCTCGCCACTTCGATCGCATCGCTATTCGCCACAGGCAAGGCTGTCGCAGCCAATGATTCGTGGACCGGCGCAACCGACGGAGTTTGGGCCACAGCGGGCAATTGGCTCGGCGGAAATGTCCCCGGAGCAGGAGACATCGCCACGTTCAACGGCGCGAGCGCAAACACCACGATTGATCTCGGCGCGGGCGTGACCATCCAGTCCCTCGCCTTCGACACCGCGGCCGTGGCTAATTATACAGTTGGCGCAGGCGCTGCAGGAAGCCAGACGCTGACGCTCGGAAATGCTGGATCGATTGTAATGCTGCCGACAGCGACGACCAATCAACTCGTCAATGCGTCGCTCGTCCTCGGCACCGACGGCTCGTCACAGACCTTTGCGATCACCAACGGCGTCGCGACCAATCAGCTCACCATCGCGGGCGGAATCTCAGGCTCGACCGGTTCGGGGGCAAAAACAATCTCTCTCACGGGCAGCGGAGTGACCACGTTCAGCGGTCCAATTTCCAACGGAACCGGAGGCACGGTGGGAATCTCGCTAACCGGTACTGGTCATCTGAATCTCTCGAATACCGGCAATACCTTCTCGGGCGGCGTCACCATCGGACCGGCTGCCGGAACCGTCACGGCGACGACGAACAACGGCACGAATGCATCGGGCCTCGGCACGGGAGCGGTATCCATCGGCGGAGGCTCGACCGTCAATCTGCTCAGCGCAAACACGGTTGCTACAGCGACGACCCTCAACAACACATTCACCGGCAGCGGGCTTCTCAAACTGACATTCACCGGGACCACGGCAACGAACACGATCTTGAATGGCATATCCGGGTTTACTGGAGCCATCCAACTCGCGAACGCCGGAATCAACGCGGACAAGCTGAACACGAATGCGAATATGGGCAACATGGCCGCTTCGCTTACGATTGACAACGACAGCCAGCTCTTCGTCACCGGTAGCAGCACGACGAATTTCAACGGAGGTATCTCCATAATTGGCACCGGCAACAGCGAAAATCGCGGTGTCATCCGTCTCGGCGTCGGCGTCCTGGGTGGAAACATCTCGCTTGCGGGAAGCAGCACCATCGGCATGGAAGGTGGTATATTGGCCGGCAACATCTCGGCAACCGGCACGAATACGCTCACGTTTGGCACGGCAAACTCGGCCACCCGGGCTTACGCCACGGGCATCATTGGCAACGGTGCAGGAACACTCGCGTTGACGAAGGTCAACGGCGGCACGCTCTGGCTGTCCGGCGCAAATACCTATACAGGTGCGACAACAATTTCGGCCGGCTCGTTGCAACTTGGAATCGGACAGGACGGCGGGACCACGGGGTCGCTCTCGACAAACAGCGCCATCGGCATCGCTTCGGGAGCAAACCTCATTTTCGGCCGTTCAAATGCAATCGCCTTGGGAACCGATTTCGGCGCGATCTCCGGTGCGGGCAACGTGGCGCAAAACGGCACAGGCACCACCACCTTCGCTCCGTCCGCAACGATGGCGTACACCGGCCAGACTCAGGTAAACCGCGGAACCCTCGCACTCGATTTCGCCAACATGGCGACGCCGACAGACCTGATCAACGCCACGTCCATCCTGAACCTCGGCGGCGGCACTCTCTCGATCCTTGGCAAAAACACAGGCACGACCGCACAGACGTTTGCGAGCACGACCTTCAGCCCCGGGCGTTCGGTCGTTTCGCCAAACCGGAACGGCGGAACCTCGACGACCGTCTCCCTCGGCGCGCTGACGAATGGACCGGGAAGTGCGGTTCATTTCATCCCGGCCACCGCCTGGGCCGCAGGTGCAAATGCAACGACTCCAGGGGTCGCTTCGACGACGGAAATCGTGACGGTCGCTTCCGTGACCCGCAATGGTACCGCGATTACGATGCCGACAACCGGGTATGTCTTTATCGGCGCAAACATGTTCAATGGCACCGGCAGTGGAGCACGCTATGTTGTGGCGAAGGGCGCAGCATCGGGGCCATACCAACTCGTGGCCATGCCGACCAGCAATGCGTTTGTGACGACTGGCGGCTCCGCAAGCTTGGTCTACAATATCGCCGCCGCCCAAACGCTGACGGGGGCGGTGACAAACTACGCGCTTATCGGCAATAGCACAGGCGCAGTGACGCTCACGCTTGGTGCCAATGCATACACTTCAAACGGTTTCCTTAACGCGCAAACCGGCACCATCACAATATCCGGCGCCGGCGGACTGACCATCGGTGCGGAGAAGGATTTCGTGGTGAACAATGCAAATACCGGCGGCCTCACGATCAGCGCCGTGATTGCAAATAACGGCGGCGGCGCTTCGAGCATCACGAACTCCAGCACGGGCACCGGCATTCTCACACTCAGTGGAGCCAACACCTACACGGGCAGCACCTACTTTAATAGTGGCACCACGTCCATTGCAACGGACGGTGCAGCGAGCGCGGCCTCGCCGCTCGGCACCGTTCCAGCGGCGGCCACGCCCGGGAATCTGGTATTCAATGGCGGCACGCTGCGGTTCGTGCCGACTGCGGCAGCTACGCTGAATGCAAATCGCGGCATCACCCTCGGTGCGAGTGGCGGAACTATTACGAACACCGCTGCATTTGCTGTCACGATAAGCCCCATCATCGCGGGCATCGGCGGGCTGACGCTCAGCAACACCAGCACGAACACCCTCGTCATCGGCGGTGCGAACACCTTCACAGGCGGCGCAACACTCACTGGAACCGGCTTAATCGTTGCCAACAACAACGCTGCATTTGGTGCCGGCGGAATCCTCACGCTGAACGGTGCCCCGCTCCGCGCTGCCACCGGTGCAAATATCTCCCTCGCCAACCCGGTGAACATCGCGGCTGATACGACATTCCCAACAACAGGAACCGAAAAGAGCCTTATTTTCAATGGCCCGGCGACACTCAGCGGAACACGGACACTCACCTCGGCAGTCGGCACGACCGTCGGCGGAGTGTCGGTGCAGTTCAACAATGCGATCGGCGAATCCACTCCGCTCAGCGGTCTCGTAAAGGCCGGTGCCGGCGAACTGGTGCTCGGCGGTCTGAATACGTTCACCGGTCCGACATCGATCACAGCGGGCCGGGCTACTTACACGAGAACGTCCGCACTTTACTCCAGTACTCCAGCGAGTTGGACGGATACGAATATCACCGTTGCGAGCGGCGCTACGCTGAATCTGCGGGTCGGTGGAACGAATGGATTCTCCACCGCGGATGTCTCCACGATTTCCGCGCTCGGCACGGCAACGGGCGGTTTCCAGACGGGTTCGGTCCTCGGACTCGACACGACCAACGGAGACTTCACGCACACCGGCGTCCTTGCAAATCCGAATGGCGGCGCCAACAGCGTCGGCCTGCTCAAGCACGGCGCGAACAACCTCACGCTGACCGGCACGAATACATACACCGGCACGACCTATCTCGCCGGCGGTGTCACCGTCGCGGCAAATACCTCGGCATTCGGACCCGCGGGGAATTCCATTGTCTTGAACGGGACGGTCAATCTGAGCGGCACCACCGCGCTCCAGACTTTCGGCAACGTGGAATTCGCGACCGACTCCAGCGTAAATGCCTACAACTTCACCGGCAGCAGCAATTCGCCATCGTCCATCACCGTGAGTCGCGCAACTTCCGGTGCTGCGGTAACCCATCTGCTCGGGCAGATCAATTGGGGAAATAACATCCTCACCGTGCAAGCGGGAACGAACAACGCGAGCGGCACGCCGGGTGTTTCATTTTCCGGATTCAACGCGACGGCTGGCGGCTCAGGAAACAGCACTCTCAACCCGACGACCGCGACCATCGCAATCACTGGACCAACGAATATCGGCGGCAACAGCTTTGCGAAGACACTCGTGCTCGATGGCACGATTGCGGGCAACACGATTTCGGGCGTCATTAGCAACGGGATCAACACGCTGTCCGTCAACAAGTCCAATACCAGCGTCTGGGACCTCTCCGGTGCGAACACGTATTCGGGAACAACCACGGTCACCGCGGGCACGCTCATCCTCTCCGGCACGAACACCGGCACCGGCGCGACGAGCATCGTCGGCGGCACTATGCGGGCCGGAGCAAGCGGGGCGCTGAATCCGAATTCCGCCGTCACCATGACCGACGCGGCAACCGCGATCCTCGACCTGAACGGCTTTGACGGCACCATCGCCTCGCTCTCGGGCGGCGGCACCCTCGGTGGCAACGTCACACTCGGCAATGGAACGCTCACGACAGGCGATGCGACATCGACCAGCTACTCCGGAAACATCACCGGCATCGGCAACGTCATTAAGGCCGGCGTTGGCACTTTCACGCTCGCGTCCGCGCAGAGCTACACGGGCTCGACATCGGTCAACGCCGGCACGTTGCTCGCGAATAGCACCCTCGCATCCACGACGGTGAACGTCGCAGGCGGAACACTTGGCGGTACGGGCGCGCTCGCAGGAACCGTGACGGTTAACGCCGGCGGCATGCTGTCGCCTGCAACCTCTACAACTGCGGGAACAATCACGCTCGCCGGCCTCACGCTGAACGCGGGCTCGGGCATCGCCTACGAGTTCGGCGCCACCAGCGATCTGGTCGCCGTCACCGCGCCAAACGCACTTACGATCAACGGCGGCGCACTGAGTCTGTTCGCCGCGGGCGGTCTTACTCCGCTCACGACAAACGGCACCTACACGCTCTTCAGCTACACCACCGGATTCGGCGGCGCTCTCGCCAATCTGTCGGTTGCAAATTCCCAAGCCGGCAAGACCTACTCCGTCGCAGACGCAGGCGGAACAATCACGCTCACCATCGGAACCGCGACTGCATCGGAGTGGAACGGCGGAGCAGCCGACGGACTCTGGACGACAGCCGGGAACTGGACGGGCGGAACGCCGAACAGCGTCGGCGCAGTCGCGACATTTGGCACCACGCCGGCCACACCGACGACTGTAGCGGTGAATGGCCCGAAAACAGTGGGCTCGATCATCTTCGACAACGCCAATTCCTACACCGTTACCGGCGGCGCGACTGACACAATCACATTTGATAACGGCATCGCAGCGGGTGCCATCTCCACAACCACCGGCAACCACACAATCAACGCTCCGATCGTCCTGAACGGCCCGGCAAACATCACCCCGGGAACCGGCACCACGCTGACGCTCGGCGGAGTCATCACCGGAGCAAAGACCGTCACCTACAGCGGCGCGGGAACCGCCGTGGTCTCCGGCACAAACACCTACTCCGGCGGCACGACGCTTGTTTCGGGCACGCTGAGTCTCGCAAACGGCGCGGCGCTCGGCACGGGCACCTTCACCATCAACGGCGGCACCATCGACGCCGCCAGCGTGGTCACGGTCACAACCAACAACGCCCAGGTCTGGAACGGCGACTTCACGTTCGCCGGAACAAACAGTCTCGACCTCGGCAACGGCACTGTGTCCGTTCCGATTCCAAGAACCATCACCACGACGGCGGGCACCCTCACCGTGGGCGGCTCGATTTCCGGCAGCAGCCTCACGAAAGCCGGCAGCGGCACGCTCGTGCTGGCCGGAAATAATACATACACGGGAACCACGACCCTCGGCAGCGGAAACGCGACCGCTGGCGGCGGCGGCACACTGGTTCTCGCAGGAACCAATGCCGGCACCGGAAACGTCAATGTCGGCAACGGAGCGACACTCGAATTGCGCGCATCCAACGCCCTCGGAACGCTTGGCACCTCAGCGTCGCGCGTTGCCCTCTTCGCAGGCTCAACCCTGCGCCTCCGAGCCGACAGTTCGGTCACCTTTAGCGGCACAAACGCCATCGCCGGCTTGAACACCGCAACTGTAAGCATTGACGTGGATCAGCTCACGAGCGCAGGCTCCAACCAGACGCTCACGATTTCGCCTGGCGTCACGCCCGTCGGGAACGCCGTGACATTCAATATCACCGGCGGCAACGGCTATTCGCTTGGATTTGGCACAATTCAGAACATCACGGGAACCGCGACCAACGTCACGCTCAACCCGACGACGGCAAATGTCTCGCTCGCGGGCTACAACGCACTCAACAACGGCGCGAACAGCAGCACGCTCACTCTCGGCGGAACGACGACTGGAAACGTGGTGACCGGCGTCATCGCCAACCAGGCGGCGGGCTCCACGGGCACGGGAACGACAGCGGTCGTAAAAACCGGCCCCGGCACTTGGAATTTGCAGGGAGCAAACACCTTCACCGGCCCAATCACTGTCGTCGAGGGCCTGCTGCGCCTCACCGGCGCGAAGACCGGGGCCTCCGGCATCATTACCGTCGGCAACACCGCCGGACTGAACGCCACGCTCGACATCACGGCGGGCACTTACACCATCGGCGGTGCGGGCTCTCGAATCAACGTTGGCAATCAGGCGACCACACCGGCCACGGCCACCGTCAATCAAAGCGGCGGTTCCGTTGTGTTCACCGCGGGCGGCGATCAAGTTCTGGTCGGACAAAACACCGTCGGCAACACCGGCATTTACAACCTCAGCGGCGGCAGCATCACCACCACGACCAGCGCCGCGAGAGGAATCATCCTCGGCGTGAATCCGAATCCCGCGCCCGGGACAACCAGCGGCGGCGGCATCTTCAACCTGAGCGGAACCGGCGTCATCAACATGACCGCAGCCTCCGGCGGTGGCGGGGATGCGATCCTCCAGATTGGTCGCTCGGACGCCTTGGCGGGCAACACTACCAACGAGTTCAATCAGACCGGCGGCACTGCAAACGTGGGCATCCTTGCAATAGGCGGAGCCGCCAGCGCTGGTTCCACCGGCGTAAACTCCACGCTCAATCTCACAGGTGGAACATTTGCTGCAAACTCCTTCACGTTGCTTGCTGCGGGTGGCACCAACACCGCCATCATCAATATCGGCGGCACCGCGAATGTAACACTGCCCGCATTTCCAACTGCACGCGGCGCCGGCTCCACTGCGACCGTGACCTTCAATGGCGGCACGCTGAAAAACGCCGCCGCCAGCGCGACCTACATGGGCGGTCTCACCAACGCGTTCATCAAGGCCGGCGGTGCGACGTTCGACACCACCGCAGGGAACATCACCATCACCCAGTCGCTCCTCACGGATACCGTCTCCACAGGCGGCGGACTCACGAAGCTCGGCACAAACACACTCACGCTCACCGGCGCCAACACCTACACGGGCAAAACGGTGGTCTCCGCAGGCGGGCTGACGATCAACTCGATCGGCTCCGTTGGTGGCGGTGCCAGCGCGATCGGAGCACCGACGACCGTTGCAGAAGGAACCATCGACCTCGCCGGAACGCTCACCTACACGGGCCCCGCGGCGACGACGGACCGCGTGTTTAACCTCTCCAATGCGGCTGTGAACGTATCAATCTTCAACAGCGGCACGGGGCTTCTCACGCTGAACGGCAACTTCACCGGTTCCGCTTCGAACCTGCTGTTCCGCGGTGCCCAGAACATCACGGTGAACGGTCTGATTCCAGCGACGCACACCGGACCCGTCACCCACACCGAGACGAGCACTCTGACGCTCACAAATGCTGCGAACGCCTTCACCGGCGCGCTCGTCGTCTCGAAGGGAACTGTCAGCGTGGATACCATCGACAACAAGGGAGTCGCTTCCGCCATCGGTGCCGGAACGCTCATCACGCTCGGCCAGTCCGGATTCAACAACACAGGCACGTTCCAATACACCGGTCTCTTCGGCGGCGCGAGCGACCGCGATATCGACATTCAGAGCAATGCGGCAAACGGCAACGGCGGTATCATTGAAAACACCGTCGCCGGACAACTGCTCTCGCTGAGCGGCGACATCACCGTCGGCGGCACCGGCACACTCCCGACGCTCGGCCTCACCGGCGCGGGCAACGGTCTGCTCAGTGGCGACATCCTCGGCAGCTCCCCGCTCGCCGTCACCAAGACCGGCACGGGAACGTGGACGCTCTCCGGCGCGACCACCTACACCGGCGCCACCACCGGCAATGCAGGCACGCTCATGGTCAGCGGCAGCATCAGCGGCAGCGCGGTCACCGTGAACACCTCCGCCACCCTCGGCGGAGTCGGCGGCACCATCGGTGCACTGAACGTCACCTCGGGAGGCATCGTAGCTCCCGGCGCAGGCATCGGCACGCTGAACAGCAGCGACGCCATCTTCGCCTCAAACTCCACGTTCGCGCTCGAAATCAACACCACCACGAACACGACCGACCGCCTCGCCGTCACCGGCAGCATCAGCCTATCGCTCGCGCAGGATACCATCCTGAGCGTCACCGACCTCGCCGCATCAACATACAACGGCACACCGCTGCAATTCGTCACCTACACCGGTGCGTGGAATGGCGGCCTCTTCAGCGTCGGCGGCATCCCGGTGCCGGACGAAGGCACATTCACCGTGGGCGCGAACACCTTCACGCTCGACTACGACTACGGCGGCAACAGCATCGCCCTCATCCCCGAGCCCGGCAGCGCCGCGTTGCTCCTCGGCGGTCTTGCGATGCTCGGCTTCCGCCGCCGCCGCCAATCGTAGAGTCTCGCGAACCGCGTTGGATAGGAGCGCGACCGTGCTTTCCGGCGGTAGTCAGTCGTGGGTAGGCAGTAGGCAGTAGGCAGTTGGCAGTTGGCAGTTGGCAGTCGTCCGACGCCGCACTACCGCACTACCGCACTACCGCACTACCGCACTGCCGCACTGCCGCACTGCCGCACTGCCCACTGCCCACTGCTTACTGACAACCGCCCACTGTCCGCACGCGGACTCCAGTTTCCATTTGCACCAAACGCCGCAGCAATGCAGGGTGACCGCCCTTTTTCATACAAATAACATGACGCTTACGGAAAAACTTCTCGCCCGCGCTGGCGGTAAAACCCACGTCGCACCCGGTGACAACGTCTGGGTGAATGTCGACGTCCTCATGACCCACGACGTCTGCGGACCGGGCACCATCGGCGTGTTCAAACGCGAATTCGGCAAGGACGCAAAAGTCTGGAACCGCGAGAGCGTCGTCATCATCCCCGACCACTACATCTTCACTGCGGACTCCATGAGCAACCGCAACGTGGACATCCTCCGCGAATTCGTCCGCGAGCAGGATCTCCCGTATTTCTACGACGTCATCGACGACCCGAACGGCTCGTGGAAATTCGACCCGACACGCGGCCAGCTCAAGCAACAATACGGCTCGCGCTACTCCGGCGTCTGCCACACCACGCTCGCCTGGAAAGGCCACACCCGCCCCGGCGAAGTGCTCGTCGGCACCGACTCCCACACCTGCATGGCCGGCGCGTTCAACCAATTCGCCACCGGCATCGGCAACACCGACGCTGGCTTCGTCCTCGGCACCGGCAAAATCCTCCTCAAAGTGCCTGAAACCATGCGCTTCTTCCTCGAAGGCCAGCTCGCACCCGGCGTCATGGCAAAAGACGTCATCCTCCACGTCATCGGCGACATCGGCTTCGACGGCGCCACCTACCGCGCCATGCAGTGGGAAGGCCCCGGCGCTTCCCACATGGACATGGACGACCGCATGACCATCACCAACATGGCCATCGAAGCAGGCGGCAAAAACGGCATCTTCGCCTACGACGAAAAATGCGGCGACTACGTCCGCGCCCGCGCCAAGGAAAGCGGCGTGAAGTCCACCTTCGAGCCCGTCCTCACCGACGCCGACCAGTCGTTCGTCTTCGACAAAACCTACGACCTTTCGAAACTCGAGCCCACCGTCGCCTGCCACCCCGACCCAGGCAACCGCAAGCTCGCCCGCGAAATGCGCGACGTGAAACTCGACCGCGCCTACATCGGCTCCTGCACCGGCGGAAAAACCAGCGACTTCCTCGCATTTGCCCGCGTCGTCAAAGGCAACAACGTCAAAATCCACACCTTCGGCGTCCCAGCGACCACGAAGGTCGTCGCCGAGCTCAAAGAAGCGCAGATCGACGGCAAGAGCGTCTGGAGCATCCTCGAAGACGCCGGCGTGCAAATGACCGAAAACGCCTCCTGCGCAGCCTGCCTCGGCGGACCACAGGACACCTTCGGCCGCATGAACGAAAAAGCGCTCAAATGCATCAGCGCCACGAACCGCAACTTCCCCGGCCGCATGGGCCACAAGGAATCGCAAGTCTTCCTCGCCTCGCCCTACACCGTCGCCGCCAGCGCCCTCACCGGCCACGTCACCGACCCGCGCGACTACATCGGCTAAAGCCCCCCGCAGCCCGCAAAAGCAAAACGTCCAATGGCCCGTGCGTCATTGGACGTTTTGCTTTGTAC
>SXWH01000220.1 GCA_005791535.1 Verrucomicrobiaceae bacterium
CAAAGCCGTCGAAAAGCACGCTCGACGACGCCGTGGAGAAAGCGCTCACCGAAGTCGGCCTTTGGAACGACTTGAAGGACCGGCTCGATGACAAGGCCACAGGCCTTCAGCTCGAGCAGCAGCAGAAGCTCTGCATCGCACGTCTCCTGCCTCTGAAGCCCGAAATCATCCTCATGGATGAACCGTGCAGCGCGCTCGACGTGAACGGGACCAAGGCCATCGAGGAACTCATGTGGTCGCTCGCGGGCAAGTACACCATCGTCATCGTCACACACAACATGGCGCAGGCCCGCCGTGCGTCGCACGAGTGCATCTTCATGCTCATGGGCGAATTCGTGGAACACTCGCGGACCGAGGATCTATTCCTGAACCCGCGCAATCCGAAGACCGCCGAGTACATCGAAGGCCGTTACGGGTGATCCGGGCATCCGCCCTTACATAAAGTTTCCAATTCCTCGGAATTCCGTCAGTATTCCCCGGCTATGTTCATCGTTGCTTCGGTTATAGCTGGAATCGTTTCGGGCACTGTGTTCGCCACGGTGAAGACCGTTCGGAAGCGTGAGCAACTCCGCCAGTGGGCAAAGGATAACGAGCATCTAAACGTCATACCTGACGATGTTCGCAAGGCAGGCGCTATGAGCTGCGCAGAGTTTTCCCACCACGAGGAATCACCGGACTTCGGCGACGGATATGATGGCGGCGCTGACGACGGCGAGTAGCGCCGCACACTTTTCTGACATCTTCAGAACCGCACGGTGACATTTCACGCCGCCTGTGCTGTCATCGTTGTCCTCATCAACGATGAAAACGCTCTTCTTTCTCTCCCGGCTGCTCACGCTCATTTTCCTTGCGAGTCCGCTGTCTGCGGCAAATCGCGATGAACTTTGGAAACAGGTCGATGAAGCAGCGGAGAAGGGCCTCCCCAAGACTGCGATTGAGAAGCTCGGGCCCATCGCTGCGAGCGCGATAGCCGATAAAGCCTGGCCCGAAGCGATCAAAGCTCTCACGCGACGGATCACGTTTGAAAGCGAGATAGAGGGCCGCAAGCCCGGCGAAAAGATCACCCGTCTCGCCGCGGAACTGGAGACAGCACCAAAGGAAATGACGCCTGTGTTGCAGGCCATTCTGGCGAACTGGTACTGGCAGTACTTCCAGCAAAACCGCTGGCGCTTCATGCGGCGCACACAAACAGCCGAGGGGCCAGGAAAGGATTTCACGACGTGGGATCTTCCGAGACTCTTCCGTGAGATCGACGCGCAGTTTTCAAAAGCACTTGCTGCGGAGGCCGAGCTGCGAAAGGTGCCCGTCGCGCAATACGACGCATTTTTGGAAAAGGGCACCGTGCCCGATGCATGGCGACCGACGCTCTTCGATTTCATTGCGCACCAGGCGCTCGAGTTCTACGCGTCCGGAGAACAGGCCGGCGCCAAGGCCCAGGACGAATTCGAACTCCGCACCGACGGTCCGGTCTTTCAACCAACAGACGACTTCCTGAAATGGCAGCCGGAAGGCGACTCGATCACCGTGAAGGCGATCAAACTTCATCAAGCCCTCGCACGCGCCCACGCCGCCGACGCCGACAAATCGGCACTGCTTCATTGCGAACTCGAGCGCTATCACTTCGCAAACAACCGGGCCACGGGTGATGAAAAGGAAACGCGCTACTTTGAGGCTCTCAAGCGTTTCACAAATCAATGGGGCGACCACGAACTGTCCGCCTACGCGCGCTCGATTTGGGCGGAACTCCTCTTCGATTCCGACCCGGCGCAGGCACATGAAATCGCGAAGCAAGGTGCCGCTGCATTTCCGAAAACTATCTTCGGAACGGCTTGCAAAAACATCGTGCGGCGCATCGAGGAGAAATCGTTCACCGTCAATATCGAGCGCGTATGGAACGATCCGCCTGCACCAATCACGGTAAGCTATCGCAATCTCGACCGGATTCATTTCCGCATCACGAAGGCGGATTGGGAGCAGAGGATGAAAACCGGCGCAGGCACGCCCTGGCTGGACGACAAGGAGCGCGCCGCTCTGCTCGCCGCGAAGCCCGAACACGCGTGGTCGGCGGACCTTCCAGCAACGCCTGATTTCCGGAACCGCACCGAAAAAATCGCGCCACCGAAGGATTTCAAGCCGGGCTTTTACTTCCTCCTCGCGAGCCACGACAAAGGCTTCGGCGAGGAGAACAACGTGGTGATGATTTCGGAATTCTGGGTCAGCGATCTGTCGATCATCACACGCACCACGCCGGGCGAGGCGAACTTCGGCGGGTTCGTACTCGACGCCCGCACTGGAGCTCCCGTCGAAGGAGCCAGTGTGCAACTTTGGGCCCTCGCAAGAAGCGAGCGGTTCAAGCCGGGCGTGACGGTGAAGACGGACACCTACGGCATGTTCTCGGCACCCGCAAACAACGACCCCGGCGTGTTCGCGCTCGTGACGCATGGCGGGCAGTCGCTCGCGACCGCGGACATGTTGCAAACATGGCGCGAGAAGAAACGCCCGGACGTGAATTCGCAGACGATATTCTTCACAGACCGGTCGATTTACCGGCCCGGCCAGACGATTCAGTACAAAGGAATCAGCTTTCGCGCCGACCGCGATGCCGACAATTACAAGGTGCTCGCCGGGGAAAACGTGACGGTCGTCTTTTCCGATGTGAACGGGAAGGAGATCGAAAAGGCACAGCACAAAACGAACGACTACGGATCGTTCAGCGGCAGTTTCACAGCTCCTCGCGACCGGCTGGCGGGGCGGATGACCATCCGATCCAACGCGCAACCATTCGGGGCGACAACTGTGCAAGTGGAGGAGTACAAGCGACCGAAGTTCAAGGTCGCGCTCGAACCGCCAAAGGTTCCCGGAAAGCTCGACGATCGCACGAGTGTGGAGGGAAAAGCGACCGCTTACACAGGTGCGGCAATCGGCGGCGCAAAAGTCCGATACCGTGTCGTGCGGCAGGTCCGTTTCCCAGATTGGTGGGGACGCTGCTTCTGGTGGAGGCAAATGCCTCGCCAGGAGGCCCAGGAAATCGCGCACGGAACAACCGTTACCAAGGACGACGGCGGCTTCACCGTGGAATTTATCGCGAAGCCGGATCGCTCGGTTTCGGAGAAAGACGGACCGACATTCAGCTACACAGTTTACGCCGATGTCACAGACACCACCGGCGAGACGCGAAGTGCGCAACACGCGGTGAGCCTCGGCTACACGGCGCTCAAAGCCTCCGCATCGGTGGACGAATGGCTCCCGGTGGAAAAGCCCGTGGAGCTGCGCCTTCTCACACAGACCCACGACAACAACGGACAGGCTGCGGAGTGTGTCGTGAAGATTCATAAACTCAAACAGCCCGAAGCCGTCATCCGGGCTCCACTCAGCGACCCGCGTTTCCGGCCATGGATTGATGCAGCCAAAAAGCCTGAGCCCGAGCCATCCAATCCGGACTCGTGGGAAAATGGCGACATCATAGCGGAGCCGGTCGTCAAAACGGATGGCGCGGGGAAGGGGGCGGTTTCCGTCAAACTACCCGCCGGCCCCTACCGTGCGCTCATCGAGACGAAGGACCGCTTTGGAAAGAAGGTGACCGCGCAGCTTCCATTCAATGTGATCAATCTCGACGGGAAACCGCTCGCCGTACGGATCCCGAACCTCGTAGCCGCTCCCGACTGGTCGATAGAGCCCGGCGAAGAGTTCACCGCGCTGTGGGCCACCGGCTATCCGGAGGCGCAGGCATTCATCGAGATCGAGCACCGCGGAAAGATGCTTCAGAGCTACTGGACTCCCAAAGCCGGCGCGCAGCAGATCGTGAAACAGAAAATCACCGAGGCGATGCGCGGGGGCTTTTCCCTGCACGTGACGATGGTCCGCGAAAACCGGGCGTATCTTCAAACCCGCCGCATCGAAGTGCCGTGGAGCAACAAGCAGCTCTCCGTCAAATGGGAGCATTTCACTTCAAAAATGGAGCCGTCGCAGAAGGAGACGTGGACAGCCGTAATCAGCGGACCGGACGCCAAGGCGGCGGTCGGCGAGATGGTAGCAACTCTGTACGATCAATCGCTTGATGCATTCCTTCCGCATCGCTGGCAGCAGGCATTCAGCGTCTTTCGGCGCGATGACTCGCGCATCAGCAGACAGTTCCAGAATCGCGCCGCCGAACTGAACAACCTGCATGGCGGCTGGATCTCGGCCGAGGAACCGGTGGAGATTCGCTTCCGCACATTCCCAGCCTGGGTCTCGGAGGCCGGATTCCCGGTGCCGGAAATGGCATTCGGCGGCATGCTTCGCGGTGGTGGCGGCTCGCCGATGAAAAGCGAAGGCCGTGCGATGCCGCCGGGTTCTCCCATGGCTATGAGAGGTCGCGGTTTGGAAATCGCCGGGCTCGCCGCCGACGCCGCGCCCGCACCGAAGGCTACGCCGGTCACTGCCACTGCCGCCGCTCCCGCCGAAGCAGGCGAAGACGGCGGTGCCGAACCAAAGACTCCGCCGGCTGTGGATCTTGCCACCGTCACTGCGCGAAAAAACCTGAACGAAAGCGCGTTCTTTCTCCCGCATTTGATCAGCCGTGCGGATGGCAGCGTCGCCATGGAGTTCACGATGCCCGAGGCGCTGACGACGTGGAGGTTCATGGGCTTCGCACACGACCGCGAACTGCGCGCCGGGTTTCTCGAGGACAAGACCGTCACATCGAAAGACATCATGGTGCAGCCAAATCCACCGCGTTTCATGCGCGAGGGCGATGTCCTCGAGTTCACAGTGAAGGTGTCTAATCAATCGGCGGCTCGGCAGATCGGTAAAGTGCGGCTGACCTTCTCGAATGCTCGCACCAGCAAGTCGGCGGACGAGGCTTTGGGAAATTCCGCCACGGATCAGGCATTCGACATTCCATCGCACGAATCGCGCAGCTTCTCGTGGAAACTAAAGATTCCCGACGGCGCGGAACCGCTTGCATACAAGGCGGTGGGCTCGACCGACCGGCTTTCGGATGGCGAAGAGGGGCTTCTGCCGGTGCTCTCACGGCGCACTCTTGTGATTGAGTCTCTGCCCCTGCCGATTCGCGGTGCGCAGACGAAGACCTTTGATTTCACCCGCCTCATCGAGTCCGGAAAATCCGATTCGCTTCAGTCGCAGAGCCTCACGGTCCAGATGGTGTCGAACCCGTCGTGGTATGCGGTGATGGCGCTGCCGTATTTGATGGAGTTCCCGCACGAGTGCAGTGAGCAGACGTTCAACCGGCTCTACGCAAACGCACTCGCGCGCCACATCGCGAACGCCGATCCGAAGATCCGTGCGGTGTTCGATCAGTGGAAAAGCACGCCCGCACTGGACAGTCCGCTGGAGAAGAATCAGGACCTCAAATCCGTGATGCTCGAGGAAACACCGTGGGTGCGAGAGGCCGAGGCCGAGAGCAAAGCGCGCCGCAACGTGGGCATTCTTTTCGATCAAAACCGGCTCGAGAATGAAACCGCTCGCATCATGCGGAAACTCACAGACCAGCAACGGCCCGACGGCGCCTGGCCATGGTTTCCCGGCGGACCGGCGAGTGACTACATCACGCTCTATATCACAACCGGCTTCGGACGTATGCGGCATCTCGGCGTGAAAATCGACAGCGCGCCCGCTGTGAAATCACTCGCGCACCTCGACCGCTGGCTCGACCGCGTTTACCGGGACATCCCTGCAAAGTCCCGCGATGACAATCATCTCGATCCAACGATTGCGCTCTACCTGTACGGGCGCAGCTTTTTCATCGAAGAACGGCCCATCGCTCCGGCGCAGCGCGAGGCCGTGGATTATTTCCTCGGTCAGGCCCGTAAACACTGGCTGAGGCTCGGCCGCCAATCGCAGGCTCACTGCGCACTCGCGCTCAAGCGACTCGGCGACAAAACCGCGGCGCAGGCGATCATGAAATCCATCCAAGAACACTCGGTAACCAACGAGGAAATGGGCATGTTCTGGCGCGACACGGAGAACTCATGGTCGTGGCAGGCTGCTCCCATTGAGACTCAGGCGCTGATGATTGAGGCTTTCGATGAAGTCATGGGCGACGCGAAGGCGGTGGAGGATTCCAAAGTGTGGCTGTTGAAACAAAAGCAGACACAGAATTGGAAGACGACAAAATCGACCGCCGACGCCGTTTACGCCCTGCTGTTGCGCGGCACGAACGTTCTCGCATCCGATGCGCTCGTTGAAGTCTCGCTCGGCGGAACCGCTGTGAAGCCGCAGAAAATCGAAGCCGGCACAGGATTCTTCCAGGAGCGATTCGTGCGCGGCGAGGTGAAGCCGGAACAAGGGCGCATTACTTTGAAGAAAACCGACGCTGGCGTGTCATGGGGAAGCGTCCATTGGCAGTATCTCGAGGACATGAGCAAGGTGACCGCATACGACGGGACTCCGCTGAAACTGTCGAAACAACTGTTCACGCGGCAGCTCACAAAGAAGGGACCCGTTTTGGAACCGGTGAAGGGTCCGGTGAAGGTCGGCGACGAGCTCGTGGTGCGCATCGTCTTGAAGGTCGATCGCGACCTTGAGTTCGTGCATCTGAAAGATCATCGCGGAAGCGGCACGGAGCCGGTCGCGGTGCTCTCGCAGTATAAATGGCAGGACGGCCTCGGCCACTACGAGACGACGCGCGACACCGCCGGACACTGGTTCTTTGATCGTCTGACGAAAGGAAACTACGTCTTCGAAACGACCACGCGCATTGTCCATCGCGGCCGATACCAAACGGGCCTTGCGAGCATCGAGTGCATGTAT
The DNA here is from genome assembly GCA_005791535.1 of Verrucomicrobiaceae bacterium. GTDB lineage: Bacteria > Verrucomicrobiota > Verrucomicrobiia > Chthoniobacterales > Chthoniobacteraceae > SXWH01. The sequence goes on from SXWH01000220.1 coordinate 6,751, forward strand.
GCACCGGAGTTCGGCGCGCACTCGGAGAGTATCTGGATCGAAGCGCAGTAGCGCCAATCAGGCGATTCCCAACGCCGCGTATGCGTCATTGAGAGGCTTGTAGAAAGCCTCGCGGCGGAGAGCAGCCCGGCGGACGATGTGCTTGAGATTCGGAACGTCAGCGAGGCCCACAACCAGATCCGTGCTGTTGGCCCAAGCTTCCATCTCGCTGTCGGTGTGCACGCCGGAACCCACCATCACGAACAACTGCCGCCTGCGTTGGTTCCCGGGAATGAGCCGCATCGCCTCAAGAATCGGGTTTGTATTCCGGTCGGTGGCGTTGAAGTGCTCCGAGAGCACCACGACGTCGTAGAGATGACTCTGGAGCTTCAGCAGGATGTCCTCGAGAAAAAGCCCGGTATGAATCTTGTAGTCGATTTCCGTGAGATTCTCGACGACGAGTCTCTGCACTTCCGGCACGTCCACGCATACCAGTGCGGTTTTGTCGCCGGGCTCGAAAAGGTCGATCCGGTGATGGAAGTCAGCTTCTGGAAACGGATTCATCTGGAAAGCGAAAGGCTGTCGAGTTTCAGGCCGGTGGTATCGACCGTGGTCATGTTCAAACGCTTCTTAACGTCATCGATGAAGCGGCTCATCTTGCCTTTGTTCGATGCGTATTGGACCGCCACGTCCTCGGTGATTTTCGAGTCAGCAAAAGCCTTCACGATCGCCTGGTCGAATGTGCACCAGCCGAACGTCTCACTTTGTTCGATAATATCGTAGAAGCTCACGTCCTCAGTCTCACCCATGGCAATCGCTTCGCGGGTTCGGAGGCTGTTGCCCATGATTTCCTGAACAAGCAGCCGTCCGCCGGAAGTGCGCGGCAGGAGTCGCTGCGAGACGACCCAGCGTAGCATGTCTGCCAGACGCTGGCGGAGTTGCTTCTCTTCGCTTTTATCGAACATACCGAGAATGCGGTTGATCGATTGTCCCGCGTTAATGGTATGGATCGTCGAGAGCACCAGGTGACCGGTTTCCGCGGCTGTCATCGCGATATCCACGGTCGCCTGATCGCGCATTTCTCCAACGAGAATTACTTTCGGCGCCTGCCGTAGAGCCGCGCGGAGGCCATTGGGGAAATCATCGAAGTCCGCACCGAGTTCACGCTGGTTGAATGTCGATTTCTTGTGGGGATGAACGTACTCGATCGGATCTTCGAGTGTCACAACATGCACCGCCTGCGTCCGGTTGATCTCGTCGAGAATCGCGGCAAGCGTCGTCGTTTTGCCACTGCCGGTGGCGCCGGTGACAAGAACGAGGCCGGTCTTCTCCTTCGCAATCTCACGAAGAACGTTCGGGAGATTAAGGCCCTGTATGGTTGGAACTTCTGTCTGCGCCTTACGCATGACGATGGAGATGTTTCCCCGGTTGCGAAAGATGTTCACGCGGAATCTGACCTGATCCGATACGGTGTAAGAGCAGTCGCACGAACCCTTTTCAGCCAAGTCTCGGTAAAGCCGCTTTTCACTGCCCATGATGTTCAGGGCGATTCGCTCCGTCTGATACGGCGTGAGCTTTTTCACGTGCGGTGGCACGTCCATCTCGCGAAGGAATCCAAACGCCTCTACTTGGGGAGCGCGGCCCACACTGAAATTGATGTCCGAGATACCCGACGTTGAAGCGAGCAGAGACAGCAAAACGGCATCGAGTTCAGCCTGTTTCATGGGTTATTCATCGAACGCGCTTGGCGGGGTTTTGAGGAACACACGGAATTTCTTTTTATCGAGGCACTTATCATACGCCTCCTCTGGAGCGATGATACTCTTCTTGAGCAACTCCATGATGGCGTCGTCGAGCGGCTGATTTCCCTTCTGTTTGCCGATTTGCATCATGCCGGTAATCTGATGCGTTTTGCCTTCGCGAATGAGGTTGGCAATCGGCGGATCCACCACGAGGACCTCGAGACCCGCCGTCCGTCCGGGTTTGTCGATGCGTTTGAAAAGATTCTGAGCAACGATGCCTTTGAGCGATTCCGCAAGGCCGGAACGAATCTGGTTCTGCTGACCTGCTGGGAAGACGTCGATGATACGATCGATGGTTTTCGGTGCACTCGGCGTGTGCAGGGTTCCAAAGACGAGGTGACCGGTCTGGGCTGCTGTGAGCGCGAGTTCGATGGTCTCCAAATCGCGCATTTCACCGACGAGGATGATGTCTGGATCCTCGCGGAGCGCTCCACGAAGCGCGGAGGCGAACGACTTCGTATGCACGCCGACTTCGCGGTGGTTCACCAGTGACTGCTGCGACTGGTGCACGAACTCAATCGGGTCCTCAACGGTGAGGATGTGATCCTTCCGATGGAGGTTCGCGTAATCAACAATCGCTGCCAGCGTCGTCGACTTACCAGACCCCGTCGGGCCGGTCACGAGGACCAGACCCTTCTTGAGCATCGCAAACTGCTTAATTACAGGCGGTAGGCCGAGCTGGTCGGCCGTCAGCACCTTGCTCGGAATAAGACGGAAGACCGCTCCGATACCGTATTTCTGGTTGAAGAAGTTTGCACGATAGCGCGCGAAGCCGGGGTACTCGTAACCGAAATCCACATCGCCCGTTTCTTCGAACTGCTTGATTTTATGCTCCGGCGCAATTTCGTAAACCAGCGCCTTGAGGTCGTCGCTCTCAAACGCGGGTGCATCGATGCGGATGAGCTCGCCATGAATACGAAGGATGGGCGGATTGCCGGTCGACAGGTGCAAGTCGGAAGCACCCTGCTCTTTCATGAATTTGAAGTATTGGTCGATACGCGCCATGGCCCATGCAATAGCGAGAAAAATGCCACATGGAGGGACTCGGAGCAGATAGTTGAAGAAGTCCTGTCAGGCGACTTGTTCACACAGTGTATGGATTGGATTCATTTTGATCCGCAGATCCATCATCACACTCTAGATGCGAATAACTCCCGCGATTCCCGTTCCACGCAGCGTCTGCCTGTGTTCCGCACCGTTTGAAAGCTGTGAACAACCACCGGTGTTTCTGTGCCGAGCGGCGGGAATCTGAATACCCGAGCGATTTATTGGTCCCCGTTCGCAGAGATTTCCGGCTTGTTCACATTTTGTTCACCAGCCGGCTGGTCCCAGATTTTCTGCTTCAGCGCGTCGAGTGCGGCGCTGGTTTCGGCCTCCTTTTTGCTGCGTCCATCGCCCTGACCCAGATCGCAGCCGTTCCAGACGACCCGCGCGGTGAATTGCTTCTGATGCTCCGGACCCTCGGCGTGCAGGATGACGTAACGCGGACTCACCGGCGAGATGGCTTGGAGGATTTCCTGCAGCCGACCTTTCGGGTTGGCTTCCGGCGGGTCGAGGTCGAGGTTTTCCAAATCCTCCCGCGCCTCTGACAGAACGATCCGCCGGGCTGTCACGTAATCGGAATCGAGATAAATGGCCCCGATCAGCGCCTCGTATGCGTCCGCGAGGGCAGAACTCCGTTCGCGACCGCCGCTCGCTTCCTCGCCGCGGCCCATCATCAAGTGCGAACCGAGGTTCAGACGGTCGGCGTGCATTTTCAGCCCTTCGCGTGACACAAGGCGCGAGCGGAGCTTCGTGAGCTGCCCTTCGCTGAAGCTCTTGAAGTGGTCGAAGAGCCACTCTGTGAAAATAAGCTGCAACACCGCGTCTCCGAGAAACTCCAGCCGCTGATTATCAAAGTGATGCCGCTGCGTTTCGTGGCCGAGCGAAGGGTGCGTCATCGCCTCCGCCAACAGGAGCGGATTGCGAAACTTGTACTTCAGTCGCTTTTCGAGCGGATTCATCTGGCGGCAATTCATAGCGTGTTGCATCGGGCAGGCGCAGGAAAAAAACGCGGCGGATTGGAAAAAGAGGTCGGCGCTTGTGTCGGAGCGGGAGATTCGCCATTCAAACGCCACAATGACGCTGTGGAAAAAGTTGCGATTCACGCTGGAGGCCGCCGCACTGCGACTGCTTGCGTGGGGTATTCCCAAGCTCGATCGCCAGGGCTGCGTCCACCTTGCCAATGCGATCGGCGAGCTTGGTGCGCTGCTTGACCGTCGCGGACGCGCCGTTGCGCTCGCGAATGTGGAGTGCGCATTCGGCGATTCACTGTCTCCCGCGCAGCGCGAATCGATAGTCCGCGAAAGTTACCGGAACTTTGTACGCGCGATGGTTGATCTTTTCTGGGCGCCGCGGGTGACCTCGGAGCACATCCGAACACACGGTTACGAAGCCGTCAAAGAACGCGCAGCCCGCGAGAACCGCGGCATTCTTTACATCTCCCTGCACGCGGGGAACTGGGAATGGGCGAACCTCGGCTGTGGCCTGGCGGGACTGCCTTCCATTGCGGTCGCCGAGCATTTTGCAAATCCCGCCGTCGCTCCTGTCATCACCCGACTGCGCGAAGCCACCGGACAGGAGATCATTCCGCAGGAGAACTCGATGCTCCGGATGATGCGCGCCGTGAAACGTGGAGGTCGTGCAGGATTTCTGTGCGACCTCGGAGTTCACCCGACGCAGGCGGCCACGGTCATCCGAATCTTCGGCCTCGAAATCAGCGCGAGCATCATCCACGCGGTTCTCGCAGAACGCGCCAACGCCCTGCTGGTCGTGCTGCATACTACCCCGCAATCCGACGGTACCTGCGATGTTCGCGCGGAAGTCATCGAGATGCCGGCCGGTCTTTCTTCACGTGAAATCGCCCAGCGCTGCTGGGACCACTTTGAGCCGCGTCTGCGCCGTGAGCCGGGCCTGTGGATGTGGCCTTACAAACACTTCCGGTACCGTCCGAAAAACACCACGCGAGGGTATCCGTTTTACGCGAATGAATCCGGCGCGTTTGAGAAGCTGCGGAAAAAAGAGGGTGTCGGCAAAATGACTCAGGATGGCCGGCAGGTGGACAATCACCCACTGCACGGGCTTTAATTCTCCACTTGCAAACGGTGCTGGGGTGAAGAGAGTTCCGGCCCTTTTCCCCGCGAAATCTTACTCCGAAAAATATGAACAAAGTCCTCGTCTGTGGTGCCGGCGGTTTTATCGGCGGACACCTGGTAGCCGACCTTCGCCGTCAAGGTGTGAAGTCCATCCGTGCGGTGGATATCAAGCCTTTCGACCAATGGTATCAGAAGTTCGAGGACGTGGAGAATTTCCACCTCGACCTCGGGGAAAAGGAAGCCTGCGAGAAGGCCGTTGCTGGCTGCGACTGGGTGTACAACCTCGCTGCAGACATGGGCGGCATGGGCTTTATCGAGCTGAACAAAGGGCTCTGCATGCTCAGCGTGCTAATCAACACGCACCTGCTTATGGCCGCTCGGAAATGCGGCGGCGTGGAGCGCTTTTTCTACGCGTCATCGGCGTGCGTCTATAATGGCGATTTGCAGAAGGACCCGAACATCACCGCGCTCGCCGAGGGCGACGCATACCCCGCGCTGCCGGAGGACGGATACGGCTGGGAGAAACTTTTCAGCGAGCGCATGTGCCGCCATTTCCGCGAAGACTTTGGCATCCAGTGCCGCGTCGCACGCTACCACAATGTGTATGGGCCGAACGGCACGTATGACGGCGGGCGCGAAAAAGCCCCGGCCGCCATCTGCCGCAAAGTCATCAACGCCAAGCTCAGCGGCAACCACGACATAGAGATTTGGGGCGATGGAAACCAGACGCGTTCGTTCATGTATATCGACGACTGTCTGCACGGCACGCAGATGCTCACGCGCTCGGATTTCATCGAGCCGATCAACATCGGCAGCTCGGAAAAAGTGAGCATCAACCAGCTCGTCGATACCGTGGAAAGCATCGCGGGAATCACGCTCAACCGCCGCTACAAACTCGACGCCCCCAAAGGCGTGAACGGCCGCAATTCGGACAATACGCTGATCAAAAAAGCGTTCGGCTGGGAGCCGAACATCAAGCTGCGCACCGGCCTCGAAAAGACCTACGCGTGGATCTACGACGAAATCGTCCACTGCCAGAAAACCGGCAAGGCGAGCATTGTCAACGTGGCGTAGATTGAGGCGTTAAGCCCCTGCCGCGCGCAGCGCAGTCTCGTGAACGGCGATGTCGTGCGCTGCGTCCCAGGCTAGTTTCCTTTCGCCCCGGATCACTCTGGCAAGGTCGCGGAATTCTCCGGCGTAACGGTCGGAGGGAACTTTGAGGGCGAGGGGTGTTTCGCCTTTTGCAAAGTCGCCGCGGGGCTCGGTGAGGCGCAGGATTCCCTTGCCGGATTCGAGCGGCTGGATCTCCATCGCGCCCTTGGTGCCGGTGACCGCGAAGCGCCGGTGTGGTCCGCCAAATGGGTCGCCGTGGTTGCATCGCAGCGTGACGGTGGCGCGTGGGTACTCGAGCACGGCAAGCTGGTTGTCGGGGAAGCCGTTTCGCCGCGTGGATTTTGAAAAGGAGTGGATGGCGGTGGGTTTGCCGAGCAGTGTTACGACGGCATCGACGAGGTGGCAGGCGAGTTCGAACATGCCGCCGCCGGGATAATCGCGCATTTTCTCAAGCTGCGAATCAGGGAGGAGTTTGCCCATGCTGGCGTCGATTTCCGTGATGTCTCCGAGCCAGCCTTCGCGGGCGGCGCGGAAGAGCAGCTCAAATGCGGGATTGTAGCGGAGCATGTAGCCCATCTGCACGGTGAGCCCGCGCTCTGCAGCCGTGTTGCGCATTGCGCGAAACTCGGCGTGGTCGGCAGCGCCCGGCTTGTCGAGGTGAACGTGCTTTCCAGCGCGAATCGCCGCGAGCGCAGCGCGGGCGGAGTCGGCGAGCGTGGTTTCCACGGCGACGGCGCGGATCGTGGAATCCGCGAGCAACTCCGCTTCGGAACGCCAAATCAGCCCCGAAAAAGCCGCCGCCTTCTCCGCAGCAGCGCGACGCTTCTCGTCAGGCTCCGCGATTCCCGCGACTTCGTACAGTTCCGGCAGCGCACGGATGGCCTCCATTTTTCCGGCAGCGTGGGAATGCGCCGTGCCGAGCTGCGCGATGCGGATGCGTTCTCCATCAGCAGCGCGTGTGAATTGCCCGAGTGCGGCTGCGGTGGTTGTGGCGAGGAAAGTTCGGCGGTTCATGGGCGATTTGTTCACCTGCGAACCACGGCAAGGCGAGGACGAATCATCGTTGCGGCGGGCGTTTCATTGTTGGAACTCGGGATTGATGGGGCTAAACACCACGCCATGACAGCACGCGGAAAACTCGTTTTCACCATCATCTTCCTCGCCATCGTCGGCTTCGGTGTTTCGAAGTGGTGGCCAAAGATCAAACCCGGCGCGGATTCGAAAGGCGGCGGTGGAAAGGGCGGCGGCGGCTCGGAGTTGATCGTCGAGACGCATACCGAGGTGCCCCGGCTCGGACCGGCGGGCGTCTATCAGAGCAAGGACAACATCGTGGACCTGGAGCTCAGTGTTTATGCCGGTTACGCGGGCATCGTCGCTGCAAACGGCGGGCTGGAGCCAAACGACAATTCCGTCTTCGCGAAGAAGCACGGCTTGAAAGTGCGCATCAAGCTCAGCGAGGAGGAAAGCTGGAACGCGCTCAACGCTGGAAAAATGGCGGCAAGTGCGACCACCGTGGACGTGCTGGCGGTTTACGGCCGGCAGTTTAATGCGGTCGTCCCGATGCAGATCGGATTCTCGCGCGGCGCGGATGGCGTGGTCGTGCAGACCGGCATCAAGCGCATCAACGATCTGAAAGGCAAGGTCCTCGCGAGCGCGCAGTTCACCGAGGCCGATTTCTTCATCCGCTACCTCGCACAGGAGGCCGGCATGCAGGTGAAGATGATGACTTCGCTCGACGCCGAGCCGGATCCGAACGCCGTGAACCTCGTCTATGCCGAGGATGCGATGCTTGCCTGCGACGCATTCACCACGGACGGAACCGGAAAAATCGTCGGCTGCGTGACCTGGGCTCCCAAGACCACCGACACCGTGAAGGAAAGCGGTGGAAAAGCCCACCTGCTTACGACCAATCGCAACCTGCTCATCGTCGCCGACGTGCTCGTCGTGAACAAAGGTTTCGCCGCCGCCGAGCCGGATAAAGTGAAGGGACTCGTCGCGGGAATCCTCGAAGGCAACCAGATGGTGCGCAACAATCCCGAAGCGCATCTCGATGTTATTGCGAAGGCGTTTTCCACAAAGGACGAGCCGTGGGACAAAGCACGCGCGAAGCAGGAGCTGCAGAAGATTCACTTCTCCAACGGCCCGGAAAACCTGTCGTTCTTCAGCGGTGCGATGGATGCCGCGGGCAGCTTCTCGGGCATCTACCAGAGCGCGATTTACTCGTACGGCAGCGAGCTCGTGAAGGACCCGGTGGACAGCGAGCGCTTCCTCGACCTAAAGCACCTCAAAGCCCTTGAGACCGCCGGCACCTTCGCCGGGCAGACCGTGAGCATCGCGCCCATCAAAACCCAGGGTGCGGGACCGGTGGAAAGCGATCCACTGCTCAGCAAAAACATCCGCTTTCTCTTCCAGCCCAACAGCGCAGTCCTCGACATGTCGAATGCCGACAACCTGAAGAGCCTCGGCGCGCTGAAGCAAATGCTGCAAATCAGCCCCGGCTCGACGATTCTTCTCCGCGGTCACGTGGATAATTCGAAGGTCGAAGAGTTCAAAAAGAACGGCAACGACTTCCTCCGCACAATGGCCATCAAGGCGACCGACTTCAGCAAACAGCGGGCTGCGGAAATCAAGAAGCAGCTCGTCGAACGGGAGAAGGTCGATGCCGCGCGCATCGAAGTCATGGGCCGCGGCTGGGAGGAACCGCTCGCGACCACCGACGAAAGCCGTCGCGTGGAAGCGCAGTGGTTCACGCTGGAGTAAGGCGGTGGTCAATTTGACAGAATGAGCGATGTCTGTCATTGATGTCAGACATGAGCACGGTGACCACATTTACGGTTCGCGACCTGAACCGCCAGCCAGCGAAAATTCTTGCCGCAGTGCGCAAGTTTGGCTGCGCGGAAGTGCGCACACGCAATGGCGAGGTTTTTACCATAGAGCCAAAGATCGAGCGCAAGAAAAAGAAATTTGATAAAGGGTTTAAGGCTCTTTGGGCCAGGCAACGCGAGCTGGGACTTGTGCCGCCGTCAGAGGAAGAGAACGAACGCATCAACCGAATCATCGCAGGTGAGGAATGAGAACCTACGTTGATGCCAACTTCCTGGTGCGGCTCTTTCTGCAGCTGCCAGGCCACGATGAAGTACTCGCGCTCATCGGTGATGAATCCGACGATTTGCACGGGCAATTGCCGATGACTGACATATTGAGGTTCGAGGTTCAGAACGCGATCTACCGGATGGTTTTTGAAAGCCGTGCTGGCGGGCAGTGGCGCGTGACGCCGGAAGCTGCGGCAATAGGGCTTGCTGATTTTGAAGAACGTATCTCGCATGGCGTGCGACTGCGGCGTGTGCCGCTCTCTCTTGCCGACATCGATTCCGAGTTTTCATCGCTAGCCGCGCGTTTCACCGCCAAGCATGGCTTTCGGACTTACGACATCATGCACGTCGCGTCGGCTATCACGCTGCGGTGCCGGAGGTTTTTCAGTTTCGATGTGAAAGCTAAAAAACTCGCGAAGCTAGCTGGCTTGCAGACGAACTAACGCTGGAGTTTTGCGCTCATTTTCGGCCACGGTGCGGGCATGTCTGAAATCATCGTCGGAATCGACCTCGGCACCACCAACTCGCTCATCGGCGCGATGGAGGCGGGCTTTCCCATTTTGCTCGCGGATTCCGATGGCGAGCGGCTTGTGCCGTCCGTCGTTCATTTTCCAAAGAGCGGCGCGCCCATCGTGGGACGCGCGGCGCAGCGGATGCGTGCGGTGGAGCCGGAGAATACGATATACTCGGCGAAGCGCTTCATTGGCAGGCGCGCCGGAGATGAGCCTTCGGATGTCGCATACCGCCTTGCGGGGCGGCGTGGGGAGCCGGTTCGTGTTGTGGCCCGCGATGCGGAACTCGCGCCCGAGGAAGTCTCTGCGCTGATTCTCGCGCAGCTCAAGGCGACGGCGGAAAAGTCGTTCGGCACCGCCATCACGCGGGCGGTCATCACGGTGCCTGCGTACTTTAACGACGCGCAGCGCAACGCCACGAAGCGAGCGGGTGAACTCGCGGGGCTCACCGTCGAGCGCATCGTGAATGAACCCACCGCCGCGGCGCTCGCCTACGGGCTCGACCGGCTGAAGGACCGCAGCAAAATCGCCGTGTATGATTTCGGCGGCGGGACGTTTGATATTTCCATCCTGGAGCTGAATGAAGGCGTCTTCCAGGTGCTCTCCACAAACGGAAACACGCACCTCGGCGGCGATGACATCGATGCGGCGATCATCGCGCACATCGCTGAGCTTGCCGGGATTTCCGTGGAGCAGCACAGCGCGACGGCCGCGCGGATTCGCGAGGCCGCGATCGCTGCGAAGCACGCGCTTTCCGCCGCGGAGGAGGCGCGCATCGATCTGCCGTTCCTCCACGAAGGCCGCAGTTTTTCGCACACACTCACCCGCGCGGAGCTGGAGGCGCTCGCGCGTCCGGTCGTTGAGCGCACCCGGCAGCACTGCATCCGAGCGCTTGCGGATGCAAAGCTCGCGGCGGCGGAGCTCGACGACGTGATCCTCGTGGGCGGCCAGACGCGCATGCCGCTCATCCGCGAATTCGTCCGCACCGTTTTCTCCCGCGAGCCAAACGTCTCGCAAAACCCCGATGAAGCCGTGGCGCTCGGTGCCACGATTCAGGCGGGCATCCTCAGCGGCGCGGTGCAAAATGTCGTGCTGCTCGACGTCACGCCGCTCTCGCTCGGCATCGAGACATTTGGCGGCCTGATGAACGTCATCATCCCGCGCAACTCCACCATCCCGATCAAGCGCGGCGAGCTGTTCACAAACGCCGTCAGCGGCCAGCAGTCGATGCTCATCCGCGTGCTTCAGGGCGAGCGCGAGATGGCGAAGGACAACTGGGAGCTGGGCAAATTCGACATCCCGTTTGAGCCTGCGCCGAAAGGCCAGGCGCGCGTCGGCGTGCAGTTTGAGATCGACGCCAACGGCATCCTCCACGTCCTCGCCCGCGACACAAAGACGGGCGCGGAGAAAGTCATCAAAATGACCAGCGCCGTGGACGTGAGCGACGAAGCCGTGGAGAAAATGCTTGAAGATTCGCTGGAGCACGCGTTCGAGGACATGAACGACCGCGTCTTCACCGAGGCCAGCCTCAAGGCGAAGGAGCTGCTCCCCGCCGTCCGCATCGCGCTTGCGCAAGTCGGCGACGCGCTCCCTGCGGCCGACCGCGACACCATCACGGCCCGCGCCGCCGATGTGGAGGCCGCGCTCTCTGCGGGAGGCGCGCCCGCTTTGAAAAAGGCGGTTGCCGCGCTCGACGCCGCCACGCAGCACCTCGCCGCCATCCTC
>SXWH01000027.1 GCA_005791535.1 Verrucomicrobiaceae bacterium
ATTCCCCGAAAACTCGGCAATTGTAGATACGCTGCCGCTTTTAACGCCTGTATCTGGCAGCACGCCACAAGCCCCGGGCCTGACAGGTGGTTGGTCGGTGCCTAATAACCGCGCCGAGCTAACCGGAACCGCTTCCCCGACGGCAGCAGTGACTAGGTATCAGTTGCGAGCATGCATCGGCCCTGTGCATAACGATGATTTGGAGAGTGTTGTGGCGACCGTGGATGCCGGAGAGCCGCTCGCCTTCAACACAACCTGGGGCCTCACAACGCCAGGCTCCGTAGCGAGCTTCCGCCTGGTCGCCATGACCGCCGACGGCCACGAACGCGGCAGCGCAGCGGTGGTCATTGCGAGGCCGCTGTGAGTGAGGGTTGTATGATGGCGAATATGGGCGACAAAGAATGGGAGGGACTCAAATTAGTGCGACACTCGACCCAAGCAACCACGCTCAAAGAGAGAAAACGCCTCTCTCCGCGTCGCCCGCTGTGCGACCGGGGGAAATTGGCTGTTGTGTAATGGGAAATTAGGCGCCTGCGGACTATTCTCGTGAAAACTCGAACCAAATTCTATTTTCGGCTGCGCGCGATGCTGCATCGGCTGTACTGGAGTATTCCCAGGCCGCGACACGTCTTCACTCAGGTCGATGCCGAATCGCAAGTCGCGTGGGTAATTGTCGAGGGCAATTCGGGCCCGTCGACTTGTCCTGCCCGTGAATGGCCGGTAATCCGGTTTATTTTCGATGCGAACAGCGGAAAGCTCCTCAATATCGAGAGCCTTGTCGGTAAAGGATTTTGAGATGCTCGGCTTCTTCCCATGACACTCACGCCGCCTCTTGGAAAATAGGATTTGCAAGTGGCCAGGCGGGGATGAGTTTCCTGTTTGGAGCTTGGGCTTGGTTTTAGAGGTTTCTGCGCAGTCAATGCGACGGACTCAAAGGAGCGTTCAAAATCGGGCGCTTCGCGCGTTGTGACCGACGGCGACAGGAATGTCGCCGCTCCTTGGCTCGCTTTGCTCGCAGGGGTGGGCTTCCAAACGAGGCAAACAATGCGACGGGCGCGACGCGGTCGCTGAGGCCGCAGGGGAGGTTGGGGGTTGCGGGTTTGGGAAATGTTTTGGGTTCGATGGCGTTGCGCTTTCCTTCCGGGGGCGGGGTGGGTATGGACGGGGCGTGCCTCTCTTTGCCGGGATATTTCAAAACTTGGTGTTCAAGCCCGTTCTCCGTCCGGTCTTCCGAATTCTGACGGGGTTGATTGCGATTCCGATTTTCCGGTTTGTGATGCGGTATTGTTTCGGGAATCGCACGCTGTCGCCGGAGATGCAGCGGGATATCGAGCTGTGGTTCCGCGGGGCGGTGGTGCTGCTGGCGGCGACGGCGAATCTGGAGGATTTTTTGTTCGGCTGGCTGCCGTGGCACAAGAGCGAGGACCCGTGGCTGACGATGTTTCTGCGGCTGCTGCTGGCAATCGGGGTGATCGAGAGTATGCCGGACCAGGAGATTTTCGGCATTTTGCACCGGGGTCCGCCCGCGGTGAAGCTGACGAGCCGCCGAGGGTGGCGGGAGTTGTGGCGTCGGCGGCGGGAGTTTTTGCGCGGGCTGGGGGTGCTGCATTTGAAGCGATCGTCGCCGGTGTTTGTGATCATGACGGTGATCTTCGGCGGCGCCGCGGGTTCGCGGGAGTGCCTGGTGGGGTGGGTGTGTTATGCAATCGCGATCGTGCAGTATTTGATCATCGGCGTGACGACGGAGAGCGACCGGATCGCGGGATTGCTGAAGGAGTTTGACCGCAGCGCGGACGCGATCCGAAAGGAGATTGCGGAGGACGCGAAGTAGGGCGGGGAGCGCTAGTAAACGTCGCGCCGGTAGCGCTTCTCGGTCTTCATGAGGCCTTCCTCGATGAAGGCCTTGGCTTCCTCCTCGGTCTTGCCGCCGTGCTTTTGTGCGATGGCGATGAGGGCGGCGTGGACGTCGGCAGCCATGCGGTTTTTGTCGCCGCAGACGTAGAAGTATGCGCCTTCATTGAGCCATTTCCAAAGCTCCGCGCCGGCTTCGGCCATGCGGTGCTGGACGTAAACCTTCTCGGCCTGGTCGCGGGAGAAGGCGAGGTCGAGCCGGGAGAGGAGGCCGTTTTTCACCCAGCCTTCGAACTGGTCGCGGTAGAAGAAATCCTGCTCGCGGCGCTGGTCGCCGAAGAAGAGCCAGTTGCGGCCTTTCGCGCCGGTGGCCTCGCGGTCTTCGAGAAACGCGCGGAAGGGTGCGACGCCGGTGCCGGGGCCGACCATGATGACGGGGGTGTTCGGGTCTTCGGGAAGGCGGAAGTGTTTCTGCATCTGGCCGAAGACGCCGGCGGTCGTGTCGCCGCTCCAGCGGTCGGCGAGGAAGGTGGAGCAGACGCCGTTGCGCTGCCGGCCGTGGGCATTCCAGCGGACGGTGGCGACGGTGAGATGCACGGATTCCGGATGCGCCTTGAGCGACGAAGAGATGGAGTAAAGGCGGATGGCAAGCGCGCGGAGCTGGTCGCAGAATTCCTGCGGCGTGAATTTCACCTCCGGGAATTCGCGGAGCACATCGACGTAATCGCGCGAAGCGTTGCGGGCGGATGTGTATTCGGTGAGCGCGGCGGCGTTTTCGGGTTTGAGCAGCTCGGCGAGCTTCGCAGCGCCTTTCTCCGCGGCCTTCGCGAGGAATTTCTTTTCGATGAAATGAATCTGGTAATCGCGGAAGAGCGCCTCGCGGAGCGGCTTCTCGACCTCCTTCACCTTCACGGGCTCATCGCCTTTCGCGCCGAGGGCCTGGATGGTGAGCTCGACGAGCTCGGGGTCGTTTGTCGCTTTGAGCGCGAGCGCGTCGCCGACTTCGTAAGTGAGGCCCGAGCCGGCGAGCGAGATTTCGTGATGGCGTGTGTCCTTCTCGGAAGCGGGGCCGGTGAGCTTGATGTTCACCGTGTGCGTGGCTTGGAAAGGGTTCTTCGCGTTGTAGAGAGGTTTTGCGTGTTCTGTGGACATGGTGACGCGAGCAAATCGGAAAATGGTGCGGAGAAAAAGAAGAACTTTTCGCCGATTCCGTGCGCGTGGTTTTGCGGCAGCGCACGCGTTTTAATAAAGCCGTTACCAGAGTTGACTGCGCTATTCCTTGTGATAGACACGGCCAAAAGCGCACCCGACCCACAACATGTATTGCTCCAAGTGTGGACACCTCGACGACAAGGTCATTGATTCCCGGCTCTCGAAAGACGGCCGATCGATTCGTCGTCGCCGCGAGTGTCTGGGATGCGGGCATCGCTTCACCACCTACGAGGAAGTCGAACGCGCGGTGCTCCGCGTCGGGAAGCGCGACGGACGCAGCGAGCCATTCGACAAGGAAAAGCTGCTCTCCGGAATGATGAAGGCGTGCGAGAAACGCCCGGTGAATGCGGAGCGGCTGGAGGCGATTGCCGACGAGATTCAGTCCTCACTGGAAATGGAATTCCGCCGCGAAGTGCCGAGCAATGTAATCGGTGCCAAAGTAATGCAGGCGCTGCACGAACTCGATGAGGTGGCATACGTGCGCTACGCCAGTGTTTACCGGCACTTTCAGGACATCGGGGAGTTCATTCACGAGATTCAAAAACTGGAGAAACGACCGCGGAAAGGAGAGCCGCAGCAGGAGCTCTTTAAATGATCGCGTTTCACAACAATCTACCGGTCATTTCGCTAACGAACGGCCGGATCGTCGTCTTTGAGCGCGAGTGGCTCTGCCGTGCACTCGGGGTGGCGGCGAATCGCGCGGGTTATCCGAAGTGGTGGCTGGCCGACCATGTCGCAAAGAGCGTTCAGATGTGGCTGGAACAAGTCGGGGAAACCACTCCGACGGTGCCGGTCGCGCTGCTCACGCGGGCCGTGCGCGGAGCGCTGCAGGTCATCGGCTACGCGGAGGTGGGCGAGCGGTTCGAGGCGGTCGCGCCGTTTTCGCGCATCTCGCTGGTGGAGCTTGCGGAGGATGCGGGCGACGGCTTCGAGCTCGCATTCTTCAACGAACTCGGCGGGCGGCTCCGCGAAGTTATCGAACTCGGCGGCAGTTATTGCGAATTGCACGGGATCGAACCTTGTGTGAAAACGCTGAAGAGAAAACGAGCCTGGGGCCGTGAATGTGCGGCGCTTCAGGCGGAAATCGTCAACTTTGCGCGCCAGCATACGAGCGTCACCCATAGCTCGTGCAGCGCGGGCAATCGACGCGAGTTGTTTCTTTACGTAGCCTGAAAATGACCATCTTCGAGAAAATAGCTGCCCGGCAAATCCCGGCGTCGATCGTCCATGAGGAGGACGACTTTCTTGCGTTTCACGACATCCAGCCGCAAGCGCCGGTGCATGTTCTAATCATCCCAAAACGCTGCATTCCGCGTGTTGCGGAAGCTGCGGATACCGATGCTGTCTTGCTTGGCAGGATGATGCTCGCCGGGCGCGCTATCGCTGAAAAACTCGGGGTTCTTGAAAGCGGATACCGGCTCGTGGTCAACAATGGACGCGATGCCGGAGAGAGCGTTCCGCATTTGCATATCCACCTGCTCGCCGGGCGGGCGTTGAACTGGCCGCCGGGATAAACTGCATGAATTTCGACAGCCCAAACAGGATCGAGATGCCACGCCGGGTCGTGGTGACCGGCATCGGCGTGGTTGCGCCGAACGGCAATACGCTCGATTCGTTTTGGGACAGCATCGTGACGGGGACGAGTGCGGCGGCACCGGTGACGAAATTCGACGTCTCGCAACTCCCGGTGAAATACGCCGCGGAGGTGAAGGATTTCCGCCTCAGTGATCATGTGGACGCGAAGGAAGGCCGGTATGATCGCACGATCCAGTACGGACTTGGAGCCGCCGCGCAGGCGCTCGCCAATTCGCGACTCGACATCAAATCGATGGACCCCGAGCGCATCGGCATTGTGGAGGGAACGACCATCAGTGGTTCGGAAAGCGTGATGAAAACGCAGAAGATATTTCTGCAAAGCCGCGACTACCGGAAGGTGCATCCCTACAATGTCGTGGCCGGCTATTGCGGTGAGGGGAGCAGCACCATCAGCCAGCACCTCGGCATTCAGGGCGCCGCGATCACGTATTGCTCCGGGTGCGCGTCGAGCAACGACTCCATCGGTCACGCGGCGAAATTGATCCGGCACGATGAGTTCGACGTGATGCTCGCAGGCGGTGCGGAGGAGATGCACGAGATGCTATTTGTGGGATTCTGCAAACTTCGCTCCATGAGCGAATGGCTCGGCGAGCCGGATCGCTCAATGCGACCTTTCGATCGCTCGCGCAACGGCTTCGTCCTAGGTGAAGGCGCGGCCTTTCTCGTGCTGGAGGAGCGCAGTCACGCACTCGCACGCGGAGCCACGATTCTGGCGGAGGTGCTCGGTCATGGCCGGACGTCGGAGGCCTATCATCCCACGGCTCCGCATCCCGAGGGCGTCGGGTATCGCGCGGCGATGGAGCGCGCACTGAAGGATGCGCGCATTGTGCCCGAGCGCATTTCGCACATCAACGCCCACGGCTCGGCGACCAAGCAGAACGATCCGATCGAGACACTCGCGATCAAGCACGTGTTTGGCGAACACGCGCGGAAGCTTTCCGTCACCGCTACGAAGCCCATCACCGGGCACCTCATGGGCGCTTCCGGCGCGGTCGAGGCAGCGGTTACGGTGATGACGCTGCACAAACAGAG
Source organism: Verrucomicrobiaceae bacterium (assembly GCA_005791535.1). Classification (GTDB taxonomy): domain Bacteria; phylum Verrucomicrobiota; class Verrucomicrobiia; order Chthoniobacterales; family Chthoniobacteraceae; genus SXWH01. Next base: position 5,692 of record SXWH01000027.1, read on the forward strand.
CATCCCTCCCACGATCAATCTTTCGAATCCTGACTCGGGATGTGACCTTGATTACGTGAAGGAGCCGAGACCGTATCCGGTGAAGACCGCCATGTGCGTGAACGCGGGCTTTGGCGGGCGCTACTCGTGCCTCGTGTTCGGGGAGGACGCGAGAACGTCATGAACTTCGTCGCGAACGCAGCCATCACCGCGGCGATCATCAACGCCGTGCTCGCGGGTTTCGTGCTCTACACGAACCCCCGTTCCACGCTCAATCGCGTCTATGCGATGTGGGGAGGCAGCGTCTCGATTTGGAACTTCGCAGCGTTTTTCAAGAGCTTCTCTTCCGTCCAGGAACAACAGGCGACTATCCTTGTCGGCATCATTCAGGGCGCGGTGATTTTTCTTCCGCTCACGCTGGCGCATCTATGCCAGCTCATTGTCCACGGCCGCACCCCGCGGTGGCTCTACGCATTTTACGCGATCCATATCGGACTGCTCGCCAGCCTGATTTTTACGCCCTACTACATGAAGGGAGTGCAGCCCGTCGCGGGACTCGGCTGGTGGTCGGTCGCGGGTCCGCTGTTCAAGGTTTACCTCGCGTCGTACATCTTTCTCACGCTTCCACTGCTGGTGCGGCTGCCGGTGCATGCAGTCCGTGCACGACCCATCCGCCGCGCTCAACTGCTCGTGCTGTGGTTCTCGATCCTCACTCTGTGGCTCTGCGGAACGAATGACATGCTTCCGATCGTCGGCCGCACGACCTATCCCGGCACGTCCATCGGCTTCGTCCCACTCGGAAACTTCGGTGCGATTTTCTACGGTCTCGCTGTCGCTTACAGCGTGCTCCATCACCAGTTGCTCGATATCTACTACGCGTTCAGCAGGGTGACATCGCTGGTGCTCCGGGTGGGGTTCGTGGTGGGGATCAGTCTGCTTCTGCTGCTCGTGGTGTCGGCGGCGCTGCCGGGCACTTTCGATGCCGCGGAGATGCGGATGGCGCTGGCGGCATTTGGCATCAGCACGCTCATCGCGACGTTTCTTTTCCCGAAGCTGCTTGGAGGATCCATCGAGCGAATCGAGCGCGCGCTTATCGGAGACCGCTTCGAACTGCCGGACAAAGTCCGCTCCTTCATCGAGCAGATGAAGTGGCAGCATCAACTCACTGTTGTGCTCGATGAACTCGCGAAATTTCTCGCAAGCACATTCCGGTTGCGCGGGTTCTCAGTGGCTCTTCTGGGCGAGACCCGGCGTGATTTCTCCGTCGTCCGCTCGCTCCCACCGCGCCCCCTGCTCCCGCTGCCGAATCTGCATTACGACGGATCCATCTTCTCGGAATCCGTCGAATCGGGCGGGCGGTTCATTGTTCTGCAGGACATACCTTCCGACGGACAGGTGGATCCCCAGGCACGGATCCGGACCGAGATTCAGGGTCTGGAAGGGCGCGTGGTTTTTCCGTTTCGTGTGAACGATCAACCGCTCGGTTTCCTTCTCGTCGGCGACAAGCAGAATGGTTCCCGCATTACGCTCGAAGAGGCGCGAATGCTCGGGGAGATCGCCGAGAATGTGAGCCTGGTGGTGAATCAGATATCGCTCAAGAATCAGATTGTGCGCGCCCAGGAGCTCGATCTCATAGGACGGATGTCGCAGGGAATGGCGCACGATTTGAACAATCTCACCACCCCGATTTCAACGCTGCTCCAGCTGCTCGAAGAAGGCGCAAGTTTGGAGATGCTCCGGGAGGATCTCGTGCCGGTCGCGAAGCGTAACATGCAAAAAATGCGCGCCTATATCCGCGAGTCCCTTTTCTTCACCGAGAATCTTCGGCTGGATGTGAACCCGCTGCGTCTCGACCTGCTCGTGGTCAACGTCGTCGCCGATTCAAAAATCGCGAAGCGGAAGGGAAAGGAAATCCGTTACGAAACGGACATTTGCGGGGAGGTTTACGCATCGGTTGATGCCATTCTCATTCAGCGTTTGCTCAGCAATTTGATTTCAAATGCCGTGGACGCCTCCGACGAAGGTGCAACCGTCCGCGTGGTGCTTTCGCGTCCCAAGCTGGAGCGCGGGCGCGAATGGGTGCGAATCGAGGTCGTTGATCAAGGTGTCGGGATTGCACCCGAGGTGCAGAGCCGGATATTTGAACCGTATTTCTCCACCAAGAAAACCGGCGACGACGAGCGGGGCTTCGGCCTTGGCCTCGCGATTTGCCGGAAAATCGCCGCGCTCCATGGTGGAACGCTCACGCTGGCAAGCGAATTGGGCAAGGGCACAGCATTTGCACTGGACCTGCCGAGCCGGCAAACCGGTGAGGACGCGCCCCGCACCTCAACGGAAACGCCACACTTTAGAATCGCGTAGTAAAACCGAATGCACACCGTTCTCGTAATCACTTACCAGCCTGATTTTGGCGCCGCCGTTGCTGCGGCCCTTGATCCAAGCCGCTGGCGGGTTCTGGTGAAGGAGGATGCATTTCAGGCGGCATCACTGTTCGACCGGCAGGCCATCGATGCCGTATTGATCGATGTGGACCTCAATGACGCGCAGATTGTCCGCTCGGTGAAGGACCTCCGTGAGCGGTCCGGGCAGGTGCCGTTGGTGGTGTTCACCGCCGATTCGAACCGGCATTGGGAGGAGGAAACCTACCTGCTCGGTGTCGCGCACGTTTTGGAAAAGCCAATTCGCGGACGTTTGTTGAACCACATCCTCGACAAGCTCCTCGGGGAACCCGGCAATTCGGCGATCATACCGCAGTCGGCTCAGGTCGTTCCCGCCCAGTCCGCGCAGGTGGCGCTGATGCCCGCACAGCCGCAGCCTCTGCATCAACTCGACAATCTCCGCCGCTTTTCCTCGCTGCTCATCCACAGTCTCGATGCCAGGGCATTACTCCAACACGCGCTTCAGCAGGTGCGGGAGGCAATGGGCGTGAACCGGGCGGCGGTTTTCCTCCGGAAGCCGGACGGAATAAACACAGACGGCGCGCCTTCGCAGGATGATCAATGGCTTCGCGCCGTGCAGGCCATCGGGCACGACCCGAGTATTCTCGAGCACTTCGCACTTTCCCTCGCGAGCGGTCTTGGCGCGCATCTGCACAGAAACAGCCGCATTCTTCGCTCGACGAGTCACGAGGCGGTCTCGAATCGCGAGATTTCGCGGGAATTCGGCATCCTGGGCAGTTCGATCGCGATCCCGATTATCGATCGTGAAACCTTCATTGGAATCCTTCTGCTCGATGAACGGATTACCGGCGGCACCTTTGGAGATGATGAGTTGCTCCACCTCTTTCACTGGCTGGAGGAACTCGGCACCGCGCTCCGTAATTGCTGGCGCCACGAGCAGCTCACCGCCGGGCATGGGCTCATCGATGAAATCATCGCCTCTCTCGGAAGCGGCTGTGTGGTGATTGGCTCCAATCGTGGAATCATCCATGCCAACGAAGCCGCGCTCGATCTTCTGTTTCCGAGCGGCAGCCGCCAGCGCACGCGGAAGAATTTCGATTTTGGGGATCTCCCGCAACAGCTTGGGAGCCGCATTTTCCAGGTGATTCAGCAGGGCAAGGCGTCCGCGCCCTTCAAGTGGACGCCTCCCCACAAGCCGGAGGTGCTCGTGGGGGTTCGGATTAATCCATTTCGCGTCGATGCCAGCAACCGGGCTGATGCAGCGCTCCTCGTGCTGGACGATATCACCGAGCACGAGCGCGCGGTCCAACTCGAGGTCGAGACGAACAAGCTGCGGCTTGTCCGTCAGATGGCATGGCACCTGGCACACGAAATCGGAAATGCGCTCACTCCGATTTCCACGATGCAGCAGATGCTCGAGTTCGACACCGATGCAGAATCTCGCAAGGAACTCTCGGTTGAACTCGGAAAGAGTGTCCGGCGAATCCAGCGACTCACTGCGCAGATGAACTTTCTGGGTCGCGATTGGGATGGCCACGGGGGTGACACGGTCAAGATCGCGGATCTCCTTGAAAGTGCTTATCACGAGGCGCACACATATCACCCCGGCAAACGGGTCGCGCGGCTGGACATCGATCGGGACAATCCGATGACGGTGACTGGTGACACCAAGGCACTCCGGCATGCGTTCTCGGAGTTGATCCTGAACGCGCTGCAGGCGAATCCCGACAACCCGACGGTGACCGTTCGCATTGGGAAATCGCCCAAGGAAGGAGGGGCCGGACTGTCCGTCGAGGTCCAGGACGCAGGCCCCGGATTCCCAGCGGACGTTGCCGAGGAAATCGGCGTTCCATTTCAAAGCACGCGTAGTGTCGGGCTTGGACTCGGGCTCACGGTCACACGCAAGATCATCGAAAACCACAAGGGCACGATCGAAATCGCGGGCGGCGGAGAAAAAGGCCCGGGTGTTGTGCGGGTCACGCTTCCGAATTAGAAGCTCCGCACGAGCTTTACGAGTTCGTCGAGTCGCTCCCCGGGAACGCGCCGCGTCACGCGCGGGAACTTTCCGCCAAGCAGAATGAAGTCGCCGTTTCTCGTGAGCATCACTTTGTGGCCCTCCTTCACTTCGACGACCGTCATCTTTCGCGCGGCAGCGCTGAGGCGGAGTTCACCCAGCAAAAGCAGGTTCGCAGCCGCCTCGGGAATGCGCCCGTAGCGGTCGCGCCATTCCTTCTTCAATGCGTCGAGCTGCTCCTGCGTGGTGAGTTCATTGAGCCTGCGGTAGGCTGCGATGCGGGGCTGCGTCTCGCTGATATAAGACGAAGGAATAAAGGCGGGAGCGTGGTCGCGCGCGGATGCGGCCGTCCACTCGGCCTCGCGGGTGATGAGGAAGTCGATGCTCACGGCGACATCGAGGCGATGCCGTGCGCGCTGGCCCTTCAGCTTCGCGATGGCCTGTCGCAGCAACGCGCAATACAGGTCGAAGCCGATGGTCACGATGTGGCCGCTCTGCGCGGTGCCGAGAATGTTTCCGGCGCCGCGAATTTCGAGATCGCGCATCGCGATTTTGAACCCCGCGCCGAGGGAGCCATACTGCTTGATTGCCGCGATTCGCTTGCGTGCTTCGCCTGCGGACATCATGTCGCGCGGCAGCATCAGATACGCATACGCCTTGTGCTGCGCCCGCCCGACCCGTCCGCGCAACTGGTAAAGATCCGCGAGGCCGAACCGATCGGCGCGGTCGATGATGATCGTATTTGCGTTCGGGATATCGACGCCGCTCTCGATGATGGTCGTCGCGATGAGCACGTCGGCCTCCGCGTTCACGAACTGCCGCATCACGTCCTCGAGTTCGTGTTCATCCATCTGGCCGTGGCCGATGACGACGCGCGCCTTCGGGCACAGTTTCTTGATTTTGAGCGCAACGGACTCGATATCGCCGACGCGGTTGTGCAGAAAATAGACCTGTCCTTCGCGCGCGACCTCGCGGTTGATTGCATCGCGGATGACGCGCTCGTCGTAAGGGCAGATGATGGTTTCCACCGGAATGCGATTCGCCGGGGGCGTCTCGATGGTGCTCATGTCCTTCGCGCCCATGAGCGACATGTACAGCGTGCGCGGAATCGGCGTGGCGCTCAGTGTGAGCATATCGACGAGCGGCCACATCGTTTTGAATCGCTCCTTGTGCAGCACTCCGAAGCGCTGCTCCTCGTCGATAATGACGAGCCCGAGATTCTTAAACTGCACGTCTTTCGAAATCAGCCGGTGGGTTCCGATGACGATGTCTACGGAGCCGTCGAGCATTCCCTTTGACGTCTCGGCCTGCTGTGCGCGGCTGCGAAAACGGCTCAACAGGCCGACGGTTACGGGATAATCACTCATGCGCTCGCGGAAATTGCGATAGTGCTGTTCCGCCAGCACGGTCGTCGGCACCAGTAGCGCGACCTGTTTTCCGGCGCATACGGCTTTGAACGCAGCGCGGATGGCGACTTCGGTTTTTCCAAAACCCACATCGCCGCAGATGAGTCGATCCATTGGTCGCTCGCCTTCCATGTCGGACTTCGTGTCGGAGATGGCGCGAAGCTGGTCGGGCGTCTCCTTGTAAAGAAACGAGGACTCGAACTCGCGCATCCATTTGTTATCCGGCGGAAACGCATATCCCTTCTGCACCTCGCGCGCCGCGTGCATTTCGAGGAGCTTTGCAGCGTAGTCGAAGACCGCCTTCTCCGCCTTCTTTTTAGCGTTTGTCCAAGCTGCGTCGCCGAGTTTGGAAAGGGCGGGATTTCGTTTCCCGATGCCGACGTAGCGGGCGACGAGATAGCTCTGCTCCAGCGGGACGTAGAGTTTCGCGCCCTCGGCGAAGGTGAGCACGAGCACGTCCTCCGTGCCGACGGTTTTCAGTTCCTCGAAGCGCGCGATGCCGTGCTCAAGATGCACGACGAGGTCGCCTTCGATCAGCTCCGAGTAGTCTATTTGCTGCCGTGCAGCCGTTTCGCGCTGGCGGCGCAGGGTGAGCCGGCGGGCGCGGTTGTTGCGATACCGGCCGAACAATTCCGAGTCGCAGAGCACCGCGATTTTTCCCGCCGGATAAGTGAAGCCGCGCGCGAGTGTGCCGGTGATGAAGGAAAGCGCGTCGGCTTCCACGGGCGGGAGCAGATCGCGCAGTCGCTCGATTTCGCCCTCGTTGTTGCAGAAGACAAAAGTCCGCCATCCGTCCTCGCGCCAGTTGCGGAGTTGCGCAAAGAAGCGTTCGCGTTTGATTTCATCCACCACGAAATCGCCGGCCTCAAACTCGCCCAGTCCGTGATCGAAGAACGCTGTGCTGAAATCGAAGGCCGCGCCTTCCGAATCGGATTCCTGCGCCGTGCCACCCGTGATGTGGAGCCGCGCGTCGGGCCAGTTGCAGTCGAGGTCCACGGTGAGGTCATCGTCGTGAATGTAGTCCGCTAGTTTCTTGCCGACCGTCTCCGCTTCGCCGAGCAGGAGCGTGCAGGCGGGGAGTTGTTCCACGCTAACCTGCGAGTCCACTTCAAACTGGCGGATGCTTTCCAGTTCCACGTCGAACCATTCCAGCCGGATGGGCAGCGAATGGTGGAAGCTGAACACATCGACGATGCCGCCCCGGATGGCGAACTGCCCGCGTGCGGTCACCTGGGCGACCTGCTCGTAGCCTGCGGCCGCCAGCTTTTTCAGCAAATCCTCGCGGTCCGTTTTCCGTCCGCGGACGAGCTGGAGCTCCAGTTTGCGCAGCTCGCTTTCATCCACCACTTCGTCCGAGAGGCTCGCGCGGGTGAGCACGAGAATCAGCGGTGCGGCTTTCTTGATGGGAGCTGCCGCGAGCTTCTGCACGACGGACAGGCGCTCCGCCACGGCCTCGGGATCGGGCAGCGCGCCTTCGATGGGGGCGACCTCCAGCTCCGGGAAAAAGAGCGCTTCCGGATGCCAGTGGATCAGTTCGTTGTGGAGCGCCTCCTGCGCGCGGACGCTCTGGCAGACGAACCACACGCGCCGTTTGGCGAGCCGCGCGATGACGCTGCACAGCGTCGGGTGCGCATGCTCCACGACGCTCGGCAGCGTCAGCTCATCGCCTGCCGCGATGGCACGCAGCTTCGCAGCGAGCACCGGCTCGCGTGCGATGAAATCAATGAGGTCGTGCTGTTTCTCCGGCATGCGGCTTCCGAGGGAACACCCGCCGGGATGGCGCTGCAATCGAAAGCGCGATTACTTCTTCTTCCGCTTCGGCACCTTTGGCGCGTTGGCGATTCCGTCGTGAATGACCTTCAGCACGCGCTTGCGCTCGGCTCCCGTGATTGGGAGACGCGGCGCGCGTGTCCATTCGGCGCCGAGCCCGCACTCCTGCACGCAAAGTTTGATGTATTGCACGAACTTCACGTGCGTATCGAGGTGGAGCAGGGGGGTGAACCAGCGGTAAATCTCACGCGCCTTCTCCCATTCCCCGGCCTGCATCAGCTCCCATACGTATTGGTTCTGCGCGGGGAATGCGATGCCTGTGCCTGCGACCCATCCGTCGATGCCGAGGACTGCCGATTCCAGCGCGAGCGGATCCACGCCGGTGAAGATTGCGTAGCGGTCGCCGCACACGTTGTGAAGGTCCGTGATGCGGCGCGTGTCTCCGCTGCTTTCCTTGAGTGCGACGAAATTCTTCACCTTGCCGAGCTGCGCGAACATCTCGGGCGTGATGTCGTTTCCGTAGCTGATGGGGTTGTTGTAAATCATGATCGGAAGACCGGTGGACTTCGCCACGGTCGTGAAATGCGCCAACGTCTCCGCCGGGTCCGGCGTCTTGTAGCACATCGCCGGCATCACCATGAAACCGTCCGCACCGATTTCTTCGCAATCCTTCACGTATTCCACGGCCGCGCCCGTCGAGGTTTCCGCGACGCCGCTGAGGACCGGCACCCGGCCTTCGATAACTTCCACGGCCATATCCATCACCGCGCGCTTTTCCTCCGGTGCGAGCATCTGGTTCTCACCCAGCGAGCCGAGCATCACCATTCCGCTCACGCCGCTTTCGAGCAGCACTTCGATGTGTTTTGCGGTCGCTTCGAGATTCAGCGAGCCGTCGCGATTCATCTGCGTGGTGATAGCCGGAAATACGCCGGTCCAGTAAGGTTTTGCCATAGTCCCGCGGAGAACAGCCTCTCCCGCGCGTTCGGGCAAGCGGAATGTCTTCCAGGATCCTGCACCGAAAAATTTCCGTGGCATCCGGCGCGCATTGCGTGGTTAATCTCCCGCCATGACGCACTCACTCGCCGCCTTGAACGGCCAGCTTCTTTCCTCCGCGCAAATCGAGACGCTTGTCTCCCGGGCGCTCCAGCCATCGGACTATGCGGGAAAGCGCGTGCTCCTCATTGTTCCCGACGGCACCCGGACGTGCCCGCTTGGCATTCTGTTCAAAGCGATTCACGCCCGCATCGGCGCGGCGGCGAAGGCCGTGGATGTGATGATCGCCCTCGGCACCCACCAGCCGATGAGCGACGAAGCCATCTGCGAGCGGCTCGAAATCACCGTCGAGGAACGCACGTCCACCTACAAATCCGTGCAGTTCCTGAACCACGCGTGGGACGACACCTCGGCGCTGTGCGAAATCGGCCGCATCACGAAAGAGAAGAGCCTCGAGCTCAGCGGCGGCCTGCTCGCCGAGGAAGTTCCCGTCGAGGTCAACAAGCGCGTCTTCGACTACGACGAGCTGATGATCGTCGGTCCCGTCTTTCCTCACGAAGTCGTCGGCTTCAGCGGAGGGAACAAATACATCTTCCCCGGCGTCAGCGGCCCGACTGTGCTGAACTACTTCCACTGGCTCGGCGCGCTCGTCACTAATCCGATGATCATCGGCAATAAATGGACGCCCGTTCGCAAGGTCGTGGACTACGCCGCTTCGCTCGTCACCGTCCCGAAGCGCTGCTTCTGCATGGTCGTGCAGCCCGGCACGAACGAACTCGCCGGGCTTTTCTTTGGCGGTCCCGTCGAGGCGTGGGATGCGGCCAGCGACCTCTCGCGGCAGGTCCACATCACCTACAAGGAGCGTCCGTTTCACACCGTCCTCTCGTGCGCTCCGAAGATGTACGACGAAATCTGGGTCGGCGGAAAGTGCATGTATAAACTCGAGCCCGTCGTCGCCGATGGCGGCGAGCTCATCATCTACGCACCGCACATCCACGAGATTTCCCTTACGCACGGACACTACATCAAACAGATCGGCTACCACTGCCGCGACTACTTCACCAAGCAGCTCGAACGCTTCGCCGGCATCCCGCGCGGCGTCATCGCGCACAGCACGCACGTTCGCGGCATCGGCGAGTTTCGCGATGGCGTCGAGCATTGCCGCGTGCGCGTCACGCTCGCCACCGGCATCCCGCGTGAGGAATGCGAAGCCATCAATCTCGGCTGGCGCGACTGGCGCAGCATTGACCCCGCCCAGTACGCCAACCGCGAGGACGAGGGAATCCTCTATGTCCCGAAGGCCGGCGAAATGCTCTACCACCTCCGCCAGCGCCCCGACTGGGCCCGCGAAATGTAACTCCACGTGCTTCCGAAAAAGAAAAAGAAGAAGGCCGTCATCGAGAAGGCCATCAATGGCAAACACACCGAAGACGCTGCGAAGGTCGGCCTCAAGCCCGGCAAGGACTGGCGCAAACGCAGCTTCCTCGCCCGCGTCTGGCTGCCCTCCATTTTAAAACCCCGCATCGGACGCGAAGCCGCGCCGGTCATGCCGTTCGTCCGCCGCGATGAAGTCGCCGTCACGTGGATCGGCCACGCCTCCTTCCTCATCCAGTTCCAGAACCACAACCTCCTCATCGACCCCAACTGGGCGCGCTGGCTCAAAGTCATCAAGCGCATGAAGCAGCCCGGACTCAAAATCGATGAACTCCCCGCCATCGACCTCGTCCTCGTCACACACGCGCACTTCGATCACCTCGACCGCCGCACCCTTCGCAAAGTCGCCGCCGACCAGCCCATCGTCGTTCCGTTTGAAGTCGGCAACCTCGTCCACGACCTCGGCTACCGCAGCGTCCACGAACTCGGCTACTGGGAAACCTACCAGCTCGGCCCGCTGAAAATCACGCTCACCCCGTGCCACCACTGGGGCGCGCGCGTCCTTCACGACACCCACCGCGGCTTCGGCGGCTTCGTCATCGAAGGCGGCGGCAAGACCGTTTACCACTGCGGCGACACGGCCTACTTCCCCGGCTTTCGCGAAATCGGCCGGCGGTTCGACATCGACATCGCCCTTCTCCCCATCGGCGCCTACGACCCGCCGAGCGGACGCGAAGTGCACATGAACCCCGAGCAATCCATCCAGGCCATGCTCGACCTTGGGGCGAAAATGATGGTTCCAATGCACTACGGCACCTTCCGCCTCAGCTACGAACCCCTCGACGAACCCCTCCGCCGCTTTATCACCAGCGCCCGCAACCACGGCCTCACCGACCGCGTCCACGTCCTCAACGAAGGCAGCCCGGTGGTGTTTTAGGGGCGGAGCTTACTCCGGGAACTCGCCCTTCGTTGCGGCCTTGATGAGCTTCTTCTTGTCGTCCGCCGAAAGCGCCCTTGTGCGGGTGTAGGTGCCGTCGAAAAACGCCCGTACGCCGTGATAATATTGGGTGTTGGCGCCATCCAGCGTGAGCGTCGAGCCGGCGAGGCTGATGAAAATCCACGTTTCGCGCTTGTCCGGGTCGTCCTTCGTCGGACCGCCGTCGGTGTAAAATGCGAGCGGCTTGTTCCATTTCGCGACGCCTGCGATTTCGCCGAGGTGAAACGTGGGACCGCGGACGACCTTGCAGGCCATGTAGAGCTTCGAGTCGTGTTGCGCGAGAAGGAGCAGACCGCCCACGCTGTCGCGCCACACGCCGTCGGGCGAACCGGCCTCGCCGGGGTCCTTGATTTTTGCCCGGAGGTACTCGGCGCGTTCGGTCATCAACTCCGCAGCGAGGCCGAGATACTCCTTCGTATCCTTCGCCTTCGCGGGGTCGGTGCCCGGCGCCAGATTCCCCAGCCCCGTCGCGATGTGGTCGCGATGCTCGATCCATCCCTGCTGGTCTTCCTGAAGCGACTTGAACACCGACGGCCCTGCCGCCTTCTTCACCTCCGCCCACACCTCGTTGAGCTCCTTGTCCGCCTTGCGAAACGCCGCGAGCGCCTGCTCCTTTGTCTGGGACTCCGGGGACGGTTCCGGAAGAATCGGCTTTGTCGCGGGTTCCGCGAAAGCGTGGATGCACGAAAGGATGAGCGTAATGGCGATTGCGTTGAGTTTCATAATGTTTCAGCAACTAAACGGACCATCCTGCGGAATCTTTCACGTTTTTTTGTGAAATGCAGAGCCCCGGACAGCCGTGCAGGGCGTGTGCGCCCCCTCAAACCAGTGTCCGGACTCCCCGGCATTCCGGATGTCACCGGATTTGCCCGCTGCGGTGATGATTTGCCGGAATGCCCCGAGTCGTCATTCGCGCCGATACACGATGCAATTGTGGAGCTCCTTTTCGCCTTCCGGCTCCGACGATGGGGCTGTGCCGGTGCGGGCGTATTGTAGCCCCGTGTGCGCCGGGGACGAAGCCATGCGGACCTTGATGGGAGGGCCGGTGGCTGTTAGTAAACCGGACGATGCTTCCCGAAAAACCCGCCACCGAGCCGCGCCGCAAATGGCATTTACTGCGGTGGACGTTTGTCGTGTTTGTCGTCGTCTTCGGGTGGGGCGGATGGAGGCATTACGACTTCCGGCAGGCGATCAAGGAGGCGACGCGGCGCCGCTGGTGGTTTGAATACAAGAACCCCGTCCTGGTGATTGGTAAGGACTGGCGGGCGGCATTTCGCAAAGAGACTTGGAGCGACCCGCAACGCCTGTTGTCCATTGAGAACGGCACTGTATCAGAGCGGGACTTCGACTTAGTTCGCCGGCTGAAGCCGAGGCAACTTCGAATAAACTCCACCTTTCCATGGCCCGATTTGTCCCGACTCAAGGGGCTGTCGAATATGAACGCGCTCGTGCTTCACAACTGCCCGAGTTTGAGAGCTATTGATGCGCTCGACAACATGAGGCAGCTCACCGGGCTCGGAATCCGTGGTTCCCCGGTCCTCGTGAACATAGAACCGCTCAAGGAGCTGAAGAACCTGAACAGTTTGCGGCTCTACCATTGCACCGCGCTCACGAATGTGGATGCGTTGAGGGAACTCAAGGGGCTGAAAATCCTCCGCCTTGATCACTGCACCGGGCTGAAGAACTTGGACGGGCTTCACGGGCTCGCAGGTTTGGAGCAAGTCTATCTCGACGGCTGCACCGGGCTCTCGAAGGAAGCGGTGGATGCGGTAAAAGCGGCCCTCCCGAAGACCAAAGTCATCAGCGATTACTAATAATGACCCGCCGGGCCTCCGGAGGGAGGGCGGTTGGCGTGGGAGTTTCTGGAGGGGGCGGCCCGCTGGACCGGGTGCGATGATGGCCGGCCCCGTCCCTTGGAGAAACGCCGGCGGCGGGTAAAACCGCCCTGATCGCCCGCCGTGCGCAGGTTTTCCGCCCCGCTTCTCTGGTGAACCCCAAAAAACCGCCTGAAAAAGCCGATCGCGAAGTTTTTAAGGGGTGATCGTCGTGTCGGAAAATCGATCGCGAAGTTTTTAAGGCCTCGTCGACAGCCGGGGAGGTCGTCGCGAAGTTTTTAAGGCCTCGTCGACAGCCGGGGAGGTCATCGCGAAGTTTTTAAGGCCTCGTCGACAGCCGGGGAGGGCATCGCGAAGTTTTTAAGGCCTCGCCGACAGCCGGGGAGGGCATCGCGAAGTTTTTAAGGCCTCGCCGACAGCCGGGGAGGGCATCGCGAAGTTTTTAAGGCC
>SXWH01000028.1 GCA_005791535.1 Verrucomicrobiaceae bacterium
GAATGTGCCTCGCGGGCAGTTCAGTCGGTCAAACAACAGACGACAGTCGTGCCTACGGGAAAAACGTCGCGAGTTGCTCGGCGATGGCGTTGTAGTTCGGGATGACCGCGTGGGCGCCTGCGGCGAGGAGGGTATCGCGCTTCCATGGGTCCATCCGTTGTGGTGCGGATTCATCGGTGGCGACTGCGATAGCGAGGCCCCCGACGTTCTGTGTCTCGATGAGCTCCACCGGGCCGTCGCCAAATGCGGCCACGCTTTGGCCTTCGAGCGCGTGTTCGCGGAGCAGCGTGTGCAGAACCTCGCGTTTGGCAAAACTGCGGTCGTCGAGTCCCTTCGGGCCGATGATTGCCGCGAAGTGGTGTTCCAGCCCGAGCAAACGCACCTCGTCGATCAATTCTCCATATGGCGTTCCGCTCGCGAGCGTGATGGATATGCCGCGTTCGTTGAGCGCGCGGAAAAAGTCGCGCACGCCGGGGACGAGCAGTGTGTCGGCGGATGCCGCGCCGCTGCGGACGGCGTCGAGGCGGGAATGCACGACGCGACCGATGCGGCTCTGGTAATCGCGCTGATAGTCGTCGGCGTTGAGCGCGTCGCCTGCGCGTTCGCGTACGAGTTCGGAAAGCCGCGCCATTTGGTGGATGCTCGGGCGGCCGTTCAGCTTCATCAGCTCGTTGCGGGAGAGTTCGCGGATGGATTCGTGCGTCTCGCCGGGTAAATGCGGCAGCGCCTCTGCGAAAACATCCACCATGATCTCGCTCCATCCGCCGCGGGTGAGGGAAGTGGTGCCGTCCCAATCCATGAACACATGCCGGATGGCCCGCGGCCGGAATGTGGCGCTGAGGTGAATCGCGCTCATTTGCGACGTTTCACTTCGTCCCACAGGGCGTCGAGTTCTGCGAGGGACATGCCTTCCATCTGCAGGCCGCGCTCGCGGGCGAGGGATTCGACGGAACGGAACCGCGCGCTGAATTTATCCGTCGCACGCTGAAGCGCCACCTCGCCATCTGTCTTTAATTTCCTCGCGAGATTCACCACCGCGAAAAGTAAATCGCCCACTTCGTCCTCCACGCGGTCTGCGTCGCCGATTGCCGCTTCCACCTCGGCGAGTTCCTCGCGCACTTTGGCAATCACCGGCGGGAGTTCGCTCCAGTCAAAGCCCACCTTCGCCGCGCGCTTCTGCACCTTTTCCGCGCGCATGAGCCCGGGCAGGCCTTCGCTGATTCCATCGAGCGCGCTTGCCTCGCTGGCGGCGCCTTTCTCCGCGCGTTTGATCTCCTCCCATCGCGCAAGCACGGCGATGGAGTCGGCGGCATTCTCCGTCCCGAACACGTGCGGATGCCGGCGGACGAGCTTCTCCACGATGGCGCGTGCGCAGTCATCAAATGTGAACCGTCCCTCTTCACTGGCCATCTGCGAATGAAACACCACTTGCAGCAACACATCGCCGAGTTCTTCGCGGAGGTTATCGTCGTCGCCGGAATTGATCGCAGCCGCGACTTCGTAGGCTTCCTCGATGACGTTGTGCCGCAGCGATGCGTGGTTTTGCTCACGGTCCCACGGGCAGCCATCGGGCGCACGCAGGCGGGCCATGATGCGGAGCAATTGCTCCAGCGGCGAAAATTTCGGGTCCAGCGCGTCGGCTGCGGTCTTTGGAAGAGCGTCCATGTTCGATGCGTTTGTGAGTGCTCGTTTGCAGCGCGGCAGTAAAGCGGGAAACTGTCGCGACCCGCGGGCGACTCGGTATTCGACACGCGCCGCCGGATCGTGCACATCTCCGCGCATGTCCGCAATCGAGGCCCGTGGCCTTACGAAAATCTACCGCACTTACAAAAAGAAGCCGGGCCTCTGGGGCGCGGTGCGAGGGCTTTTCAAGCGCGAATACGAAGAGCTGCGCGCGGCGGACGATGTTTCATTTTCCATCGAGGAGGGCGAATGCGTCGGCTTCCTCGGACCAAACGGCGCGGGCAAAACCACCGTGCTGAAAATGCTCGGCGGATTGCTCAATCCCACCAGCGGCGAAGCCCGTGTGCTCGGCCATGTGCCGTGGAAACGCGAGGACGCACTGAAGCGCCAGTTCTCACTGCTCATGGGGCAGAAGAACGCGCTGTGGTGGGACCTCCCGGCCCGTGAATCGCTGGAACTCAACCGCACAATCTACGGAATCGCAGACAAGGAATATCGCGACGTCGTGGAAAATCTCACCGCGCTCCTCGAAGTCCGCGACAAGCTCGACGTGATGGTCCGTGAACTCAGCCTCGGCGAGCGGATGAAATTCGAACTCATCGCCGCGCTGCTCCATGCACCGAAGGTTCTTTTTCTCGACGAGCCGACGATCGGCCTCGACGTCACTTCGCAGCAAAAAGTCCGCGATTTTTTAAAGCACTACAACCGCGAGCGCAAAATCGTGACGATGCTCACGAGTCACTACATGGGCGACATCGAAGCACTCTGCCAGCGCGTCATCATCATCGACCATGGCCGCATCTTTTTCGACGGCCCGTTGTCGGGAATCATCGAACGCTTCGCGTCACACAAAATCCTCGGCTTCACCATCGCCGAAACCGCCGCGCCGGACCTCGCCCCATACGGCGAAATCATGCCCAAGGTCGATGCCCAGCACCGCATTCGCGTCGCCCGCCCGAAAGTCATGGAAATTTGCCGCGAAGTCATGGCCCGTTTCCCCGTCACCGACATGAGCGTGCAGGAGCCGCCGATCGAGGACGTCATCCGGGAATTCTTCGGCACCGCCGGCAAGCCGGGTTCTGTGAAGGAGTGAGTTGCGGATAGCGTAGATTGCCCGGCGCAGTCCGCTTTCAGCCGAAGCAATCGCCGTGGAAATTTTTTCAAAAATCTATTTGACACCATGGGGGGGGGGGTACGGCAGAAGGCGCGGGTCGCTGCGGATTGGTGAAAGCCGGTGCGTGGTGATAACCGACAACCTCTCAGACTCGTTCTGAAACCTTCGGTCCCGATTTCCCGCCCTGCGGAAAAGCGAGGCCCCACGCTTCCGAAACACGAGCCAGTCTGGTCGCCGGCACAGAGACTACCGAATCCCAATCGCTAACACTTATGCCAAACGACACATCCTCCGCGAACGCACGCCTTTGCCGCGGCTTCGCTTCCGCAATCTCCGCAGACGCTTCTGCGTGCGTTGACGCCCCACTTTAAGGCCCTGTCAACGCCCCTGCGTGCCCTGTCAACGCCGCCTCACTGCGCGTAAATGACCATCCGGCCCCTGTCAAAGCCCTCGCCCTGTCTGTCAATGACCACCACCGCCCTGTCAACGGCCGCGAAGTGTCTGTCAATGACCACGCGATTCGCGTCAATGACACTGCGATGGGCGAAAATCGCCACCTCGGTCGCGTCCATGAGAACCCAGCTCGCGTCAATGCGACTCCGACTCTTGTCAATGAGAGTCCGCGCCCTGTCAACGGACCCGCAGGTTTTGGCAAAACACTCATCAACAGAGAGATGCGAACTATTGAGCCCGTCAAACACTCGGCGGCTTTTGGAGAAAACCTCAACCACCCGGCTCCAAGGCCTCCGGTGGAAATCCGGAACACGGCAAAGCGCGGATGCCAGCGTTTCCGTTCCTGATTTCCTGCCTTCCTAATTCACTCAAAAGCACACTTCAACACACATACCTAGCCTACTATGAACGACATCCTCGCCAACCAACTCGACATGGTGAAAACCTGCATCACCCTCGCCAACCGCCCCGAAAACACACCCGTCTGGCAGGGCCAGCCGCCGCTCGATTTCGCCGCCGACCTCGCGCGACTCGAAGCCGGCTACACCGCCGCCCGCGCCCTCGCCATGCAGGCCGATACCGACACCACCGGCGACACCGACGAAAAAGCCGCCGCCGAAGACCGCCTCGAATACCTCGCCCTCCAACTCGCCCGCGCCCTTTCCAACCACTTCAAAAAAACCGGCAACCCCGGCGACCGCGCCAAAGTCAACATCCCCAAACGCGCCCTCGTCCGCCTGCGCGACCAGGCCCTCATCACCAAAACCACCGAAATCCGCGACCTCGCCCTGCAAGCCCGCGACGAAAGCGGCGCCGCAGGCCGCGGAGTCACCACCGACAAAATCAACGCCCTCACCGCCGCCATCGGCGTGTTCGACGCCCTCAGCCGCGCCCCGCGCACCAGCCGCGGCACCGCCGCCTCCAAGCGCCGCGAACTCACCACCCAGGTCGCCGCCCTGCTCGAACAAACCGCCGACCTCGACGATCTCGTCGCCCAAATGGACGCCACCGTCCCCGGCCGCGCCTTCATCGCCGCTTGGAAACAAGCCCGAATCATCATCGACGCCGGCCACGGCCCCAGTCCCGAAGAGCCACCCACGCCGCCCGCCCCGCCCGCCCCGTAATCAAAACTCCCGGAACAAAAACTTCGCCACCCGATCATGAACACCTCCACTCCCAAAAGCCTCACCGCCCGCTTCCGCGCATTTTTCACCAGCAGACTCTCCGCACGATGGTTCGCCCACCTCGCGCTCGTCGAAGTGCTGATATTCAGCCTCGTTGTCCTCCCATCCGTCTCTGTGCGGGCAGGCTTCGCGGACTCTGCCGGAAACTACGACATTTGGACCGAGGCCGGCAGGGCAGGGCACGGGTTCGCGATTCAGGAAGCGACAGATCCAAACTCGCCGGTTCACTTTAATGGCGGTGGCCTTTGGTATCCTGGTGGCAACCGGATCTCGGGAAACTATAATGGCGGAGTCGTTCCGAACGGCATGATCATCCGCGATCTGACCACCAATGAAATTGCTCCTCTACCGGACGATGGGAATGGGCTTGCCGTTATACAGCCCGGAGCTTGGACGGTTCCTGGCAGTGGAAATCCTCAACAAACCATTCATTTTTCCGTGGAGGGGCGGGAGGGAAACAGTTTCGCAATCCTTCATCAAAACGGTACTGTCTATCCGGCCACACCGGCACCTTCGTGGCTGAACGGATATTACTTGGATGGAAATGGCTGGGTGGAGAGCGACGTGTTCGGTTACGCTGCTTCGTTCGATCCTTCGTCGCCGTTTCGCATCATCGACGTCACGAATAATCAGCAGTTTGAAGAAGGGAGCACGTTTGCCTCCGCAAACGGCGTGTGGGAGGCTATCCCTGAGCCGCCTCCCCTACAGTCGGTGACGATTGTGCTTCCTGCGTTCACCGCGAATCAGAACTTTACCGTCCGCTCGCAAATCCCTTGGGGTCCGGTTATGCATCAGTCTGTCACGGCGGAACCGTGCAACTATTGGTATGACTGGGCTATCAACACCAATTTCTATGTTTGGTCTGACGACTGCGCAATTCTTACGTTTACGGCACCAGTGGGTTCGTCGTTTCGAATCACCTATGATGCAGGTGGTTCGTGGCCAATCGATGGCAGTTCATACGCAGTCCCAGATCCAAGTTTCACCTTAGGTTCCTTCGATGCGCTAGACTTCCAGCCGCCGCCGCCGCCTCCGACCACAGAAGTGACACTTCGAATAAGCGGGACAAATTGGGATTGGGCCACCGGAGCTCACGACGATCTCGCAAATCACGCTTGGCAGCTCTGGACAAATGCAGGGATGGTCGCGTCATACGATCTTGAGGTTTGGAACGGCTTCATCGTTGAAAATCAGTATCTTTCAACCTTTGATGGCCGATTGCTTGCTAATCCAATTTCAGTGCTCAGGCTGACTGCGCAAGTCCCCGAGGGTGCGGATTGGTGGGTGGTTGACGCAACGACGGGCCAGACAATGCCAATCGGTCATGCAGACTTTTTGAATGGATGGACTCCTCAGTTCCAGTATCCAACTGACACCTCATCTCTGGACATCCACGCGGCGCGACTAAACCCGTCGGGAGATGGATGGGTAAGTGTTGGAATTGCACCAAACGACTACCAAACGACATTAGACAATACGAGTGTTCGTTGGATTTCCGGTCCTATGCTTAACGGCGCTTTGCCAGCAGGCACGGTTGTAAATTATGAGCGTGAATTTTGGAATGAGAGCACCTTTGAGTATTACACATTACCTTACACACGTTTGGATTTTGAGGTTCCCGGTGAATGGCTTGGTGGTTACTCGGTTGTAGTGCACTGGGGGTTTGAACAATCGACACCCGTAGATGTGTTCTCCCTCAGCGTGGGCGCCACCGACAACACCACGTGGCTTCCCGCTCCGCAGCCTGTCTATTTAAACATCAGCGAATCGCGATGGGGGCACGATCTAGTGCTCCGGCACGTCGACGGCCGCGAGTATCCAATTTATCCCGGCCAAACCCAGGGCGACACAAGCTGGAATCCGGGTAGCGCAAACCACGCTTGGGTGAACAGCTACTACTATTTCGATGCGAATACCCAGGCCACGCCCGGATTAGCATGGTACGTCGTCGATAAGACTGCGGGCGAGTCGGCAGGCTATGGCGAAATAGATCTTGCAGCATGGTACTATGTTCCTCCGCCGACTTTTGACGAATTGATGGAAGTTACGGTCAACGAGGCATATTCGATTAAGTTCACGTTGCCGACCCCGAATTTGGCCGGTGTTGTCATTGAGGTTCGCTCGCCAGACACGGGAAATACATGGGTGGAAATTGAGCGACTGGTTGATGGATTAGATACCACCCAACAACTCAGTCACTCATTGCCTGCGTTTGAGTTCGGCGGAATGGGATATTTGGAAGTCAGGCTACGGAGTATTTTCGGAAGCGCCGTTTCTCAGCCGTCGGCTGTGGGTTCAATATACGTGACGCACACCGATTCCGATCAGGATGGTGCGCCAAATATATGGGAGCGGGACAACGGATTCGATCCGCACGACGCGCTGGATGGATTCGAAGACACGGACGGAGATGGCGCGCCGAACTACGTCGAGTGGATGTTTGGGGACGATCCCAATTATCCTGATGCACCACTTTATCCCCCTTCCATCGATATCGCGTTGCAGGACAGCTTTAGATACCCACTCCCCATAAGTTTGGATAAATCTGCGATTCGTATTTCTTGGGACGTTCGGAGTTATCCCGAGATCGAGAAAGTCATTCTATTGAGGTCGGTCGACAATGACCCGAAGTGGGAGGTTCTAGCCGGACCAAACGAGCTTTTTGGACACTACGATGATTCAGGGCTCAAATCGAACTGTGTGTACTCGTATAAGATTGCTGCAACCGATCGATTTGGACGGCTTGGTTACTCCGACGTGCGCGACTACGAGGTCCCCTTGGTCCGTTCTGTGGATTGCCGCGTTATCCAGTATACTTACCGCTTCCCCTGCTTCCGCCTTTACCCGTTTCAGTCATTCGACGCATCTGGGCTCCCGCCGGTAGGTGTTATTCCGAGGAAGTTTACCAAGGTCAGCTCAAAGCAAAAACGCACGGCCGTCATCGTAGATCCGAGTCATTTTGCAGACCGTTTACGGACCCAGGAAACGGAAGGTCTGAACGTTGAAAATGAACTTAATGCATCTATTGATCTGGATCTTTTCAAATACGAATCCTCCAGCTCACAGGTCAACAGAACACAGAAATTTCGCCTGCCCGCGAACACTTTCTACGGGCAAGGCGACGAGACAATCGCTGTTGGAACAACTGAAACGTGGTATTCCAAACAAAGTGTCGCTTCGCATATCAGTGATTACTCGCGAAACTACTTCTATAGTGACCCTGTCGGCGTCATTTCTTCCCCCATCGTGAGTTCGGTTCCTAGAGCCTGTCCGGAACATTTTTAAGGGAAAAGAGTGTTAAGGAAAAGAGAAACAAAGGCGAGCCAGTGTAGGCCGGCGAAAGTGGGGGCGAGGCGCTCGTAGTCGCGGGCGAGGCGTCGAAAGCGAGCCGTCCAGGC
>SXWH01000029.1 GCA_005791535.1 Verrucomicrobiaceae bacterium
CCCGGAGCGCCTTGCACTGATCGAGCGGCTGAAGGCGGCGGACCCGAACAATCCGCTCGCTTGGATTTTCTCTGCGGCGGAGCTTTTCAAATCGGGGCCAAATGCGGGAGCCATCGGGGAGATTCGTGCTGCGCTGGAGCGTCCGGGATTCTATATCTACTCCTCGGAGCGGGTGAATGCGGCTACGCGTTTGCTTGAGGAACAGGGAATCCATCCGACGGGAGCCGGTCTCGTCGCCGCGATGGGTCTGACGCTGCCCCACATGGCTGCTGCGAACGGTTCGTCACGCATGCTTATGGAGGCCCACAAGAATGCCACCGAGGCGGGAGACGCTGCGGCGGCGGATGAGGCTCTCCGGCTGACATACGGTCTTGGTCGAATGTTTGCCACACCGGAAGCGTCCCGGCTTTTGATCGGGGAACTGGTCGGTTACGCGATGGAATCGCGCGCCTTGAAGGCTTTGCCGGAAAATACGCGGCCCGAATGGCTCAAAGTCGATCCGGCATTGCGCCTCGCGGAAATCGAGAAGCATAAGGAGGTTGTTAAAGAAAGTACGTCGGATGTAACCGGACTGCTGGAAAGTCGGAACGAAGCCGATATGGCGGAGTATGTGCGTCGACTGCGGACCGAGGGCGAGTCTGCGGCGAACCGCTGGCTCAAGACGCTGCAGAAGTAGCTGCCGAGTCGGCCTCCTACTTGATGAAGATGTCGCTCTCTTTGTGGAAGCCGTCCTTGATAACGGTTTCACGCAGGTTGTCCTTGTGGACTGCGATGATGTCGAGGTGAACGGTCGGGACGTCGCGCTTTCCGTTCGGAGTCATACCGGGGGCTTTGATGGTTTGCTTACGAGCCAGTGCGACCGCGCTTTCGGCGGCCTGTTCGGCGAGGAGTTTGAGTGGTTTATAAACAGTCATCGTCTGCTCGCCACGCAGGATACGGCGGCAGGCTTCGAGGTCGGCATCCTGTCCGGTGACGAGGATTTTGCCTTCGAGCTTCTCTTCGAGCAGTGCCTGAATCGCGCCGCCGGCAGTTCCGTCATTGCTGGCCAGGATGCCGTCGAGCGGGACGGAGCCCGCCTTTGTAATCGCGGCCTGCGTGATCTTTTTCCCGTTCTCCGGCTTCCAATCCTCGGCCCAGTCTTCGAAGACGATTTCGAGCTGGCCGCTGTCTGCGTAGGGCTGGAGTCCGAGGTTCTGGCCTTCGCGGAAAAGTTTGGCGTTGTTGTCGGTCGGAGCGCCGTAAATGCGAGCGATACGCTTTTTTGGGCCGTCTTTTTGCGGGCCGTCGGGGAAGAGTCGCTGCATGAGGAATGTGGCCTGAAGCTGGCCGACTTTGACGTTGTCGAACGTGAAATAGTAATCGAGGTCGCAGTTCCGGATGAGGCGGTCGTAGGCGCAGACCGGAACGCCCGAGGAATGCGCCTCCTCCACTGCGCGTGCCATGGCTTCGCCGTTGTGCGGGGCAATGACTAGAACATCGATTTTTTGCGCGAGCAGCGAGTTGCAGTCCTTGATTTGCTGCGTGTCATCGCTGTTCGCGGAAAGCACGATGACTTCCGCCCCGAGCGCCTGTGCCTTTGCGACGAAGGTATCGCGGTCGCGCTGCCAGCGTTCTTCCTTCAAAGAATCGAGCGAAAGTCCGATGCGCGGCTTAGCTGCGGGAGTCGGGGAGGGGGATTCCATCGGCTTCGTCGCGGTGGTTTTCTGCGCGGCTTCCAGCGCGGCGATTCTTGCGGCCAGTGCGTCGCGTTCCTTCTCAAGAGCAGCGGATTGTTGCGCGGGTGCGTTGCCCTTCACTCCGTCCCATCCGCCTTTGGAAAGAACGAGGCCGAGGATGATGCTGAGCGCGCAGGATACGATGGCAAACGTGAGACGGAGTTTCATGGCGGGTCGAAATAGTGAGTCAACTTATCGTGGATGGAAAGGCCACGGGAAGCGCGAATTCTTGCCTCGCGGCGCGGGGTTCGTCAAAAAGGCCCTTATGACAAAACGCATCGCCATTCTTTTCGCAGGACAGGGAGCCCAGGCCGTCGGTATGGGCAAGGATCTCGCAGCGGCCTATCCGGTCGCCGCCGACTTGTTCAAGCAGGCCAACTCGGTGCTCGGTCGCTCGCTGAGTGGCGTGACTTTTGAAGGTCCGGAAGCCGAATTGACGCAGACTGCAAACTGTCAGCCGGCGCTGTTCGTTCACGGTCTGGCCTGCCTTGCTGCGTTGCAATCGCGGTTGGGCGGGTTTTCCGCGCAGTTCGCAGCAGGCCTCTCGCTCGGGGAGTTTACGGCGCACGCAGCGGCGGGGACTTTCTCCTTTGCTGACGGCCTTAAACTCGTCGCCGAACGCGGCCGGCTCATGCAGGAAGCCTGCGAACGAACCACCGGCAGCATGGCGGCGATGATCGGCGGCGAAGAGGCCGACGTCCGCGCGCTCGCCGCTGAGTGCGATATCGACGTGGCGAACTTCAATTCACCCGGCCAGATCGTGGTCAGCGGGTCGGTTGAAGGAATCGACAAAGCGGTCGCCGGTGCAAAGGCGAAAGGAATTCGGATTGCGAAGAAATTGAATGTAGCCGGCGCGTATCACAGCCGCCTGATGCAAAGCGCAGCCGACGCGCTTGCACCGACGCTCGCTTCCACTCCGATGACAGCGCCGCGCATTCCGGTCATCGCAAACTTTACCGCCCGCGCTGTGAACACGCCGGACGAAATCCGTTCAGCACTTGCGTCGCAGGTGACAGGCTCGGTGCGCTGGACCGAAACGGTCGAATACCTCGTGGACGTGGAAAAAGTGGAACTCCTGGTCGAACTCGGTCCGGGTGGAGTCATCGCCGGCCTGGTGAAGCGCACCCGGAAGGAAACGCCCGTCGTGAGCATCACTGATTGCGCGACTCTCGAAGCCGCACTCCCGCAACTCGCGTAGGGCGGGGTGGCAGCGCTAACGGGATTCGAACCCGATAGCGAACAGAGGAAAGTGGGTCGGGACGGGCATTTTCTGACAACTTTCTGACAAATCAGGGGTGTAGGTCGGCGCGGATCCCTGCCAGTCTTGCGCGGAGCTTGGCTAGGGCGGCGCGCTCGATGCGGCTGATTGCGGTGTTGTGGCAGTCGCAGAAGGCGGCGATTTCCTCCAGCGTGCGCGGCTTGCGCGGACGGGTGGAGAGGATGGCAAGGCCGAGGTCTATTCGTTTGCTCGGGGTTCTGCCCATGCTACACCTTCACCTTTCCGAGTTGTTCAAACGCTATCTGGAATCTGGTGAGGTCGTAGCCGAGGTAGGTGACGACGCTGCCTTTGGTGACGCCGCGGACTTTGTTTCCGTGCTCGTCGAGGTAGTTGGTGCGTGGGGAGAGGAAGCATTGCGGGTAGTCCATGAGCGGGCGAAACCATGCTTCTGATGTAGCGGCAAAGGTGATGCAGCAGGCGGCTCGGATATGCTTCTTTTTGAACTCGTGGATGAGTTTCTGGACACACCGGGCGTTCATGGTGCGGCTGAATGGGTGGTTCATCCAGACGCTCGGGATGCCTTTCTTCCACGGATGACGGCGATC
Organism: Verrucomicrobiaceae bacterium; assembly: GCA_005791535.1. GTDB lineage: Bacteria > Verrucomicrobiota > Verrucomicrobiia > Chthoniobacterales > Chthoniobacteraceae > SXWH01. The sequence continues at coordinate 3,540 of SXWH01000029.1, forward strand.
GAGCATCCAGCCTTCCGTAAACGTCAGATCTCCGTGGTGCTTGGTGAAATACACTTCGGCCTTCACGGTTAGGTTTGCGGCGTCGGACGAAAACGGGTCGAAGTCGATGCCGTCCATCGTGGCCCGCGCTGCTTCGATGATTTCCGGCGGGGTGTAGTATTCCACCTTGCCGCTGTCCTGGTTGATGTGTTGGGCGGGGTTCATACGGTCGGGAAAGCATCGTGTAGCACACCATCGAGCAGCCGTCCGGCGCGCTTGGTGCCGACGCGCCAAGTTTTACCTCCGGGTGGATCAAAGTAATGGTAAAACCGTTTATCGGCGCGCTGTTCCGGCGTTAAACAATCGGGAATGTTTGTCCCGAATGCACCGGGGCACCATTCCCCATGCTGCTTGAAATGAAACGGCACGCCAGCGGCGGCGCATTGGTCCCGGAGTGTTCGCGCCCAATCGGGGTTCATTGGGCGTGCGTGTGCGCCGGATTCCCCGCCGCAAATCACCCAAGGCGTGCGAGGGATTCCGTTGCAGTCATCCAAAAACAAAGAAATATCAACCGGCCCAAGCAACGGCTCGCAGCTTAGGAAATGCACAGCAGCCGGAACTTTGAGTAGCGAAGGAATCCGCTTCTCCGCCATTTCCTGATTTTCCACCGTAGTCCCAATCCACACGTTTGCGGGCGCGGTGCCTTGCAGCCATTCCTTCACGAACGTCCTCAATTCCGACATTCCTGTATCATCCGCTTGATGCCAGACTTGTTTCATGTGAATGCCGATGTTCTCCGGCCTTTTCGTGAGCAGCAGCCAGTCGAGGTTTGGAGTGCGGCGGATAAGGTCAAATAGGCGGGCGCAGTGAGGGATGAGGTCTTCGCGGTCCTCGAACACGTCGGCCATGCTCGCGCAGAATACGCGCCGACGCTCCCCGGCGGCTTCCGCCTCGTGGTTCCATTTCAAAGGTTCATTCCAGTGCTTGTCGCCGAAAAACCGGCGTTCGCTGCTTTTGCCCCAAAGCGGCGGTTTCCCGGATGGCGAGCCTTCGAAGTGCCCGATGCGCTTTGCAAACGTTTCGGCGTAGCAGTGAGCGCAGGCCGGTGATACTTTCTCGCATCCCCACCACGGATTAAACGTGTGGTGCGTCCAACTGATAGCGGTGTCTTTTCCCATTGGTATTGAGGTAGTGGGCTTAAAACGAAATATCGTCCGGCGCGGCGTCGAGGTCTGGATCGGCGGGCGGCCTTGGTGGGGTGGATGGTCGGCGACGGGAGGCGGCTGCGGCGTCGGCTTCCTCGGCGGTTTGGCCGGAGAGGGAATCTCGGGAGCCGAGCAGTTGCACGGTTTCCACGACGACTTTCATGCGGCTGCGTTTTTGTCCGGTCTGCTTGTCGTCCCATGTGTCGAGCTTCAAGCGGCCTTCCACGAACAGCGGACGGCCC
>SXWH01000221.1 GCA_005791535.1 Verrucomicrobiaceae bacterium
GCGAATTTTTCTGCAAGGAGACTGCGCCGCGTTGTGTGCCGTGCGTAGTCGTAGGCGGCGCATCGTACGAGGCAGTGGAGCCAGTTCGAAAAGCCGTCCTCATCGGCAAACGGCCGGGCGTGGCGGGCAATCCGCAGATAGGCGTGCTGGACGATTTCACTGGCGGCCGACGCATCGCCCGAGCGGTGCGCAGCGTAGCGGAGGAGCGCGACGTAGTAGCGAGCGTGGAACCAATTCCACGCGCCGTCATCGCCCTCCGCGAGCAGGCGGGTCCAGTCGGCGAACAAGCGCTCGCCTGCCTGCCCTGCTGTCGAGTTGTCAATATCGATCAGCAGCGATGAGCAGTTCGTGATGGTGAATTCACTTTGCACTTCCGTCTTTTTTCGCGGCTTCCTCGGCTGCTTTCAACTTGGATTCTTTACGGGCTTTCATCGCCTTTTCCTGTTCTTCCGTTATGATATTCGGGCTTGCGTCCGCCGCGTCCTCTCCCGCCGCAAGTTTTTCGGCGGCGTTGATCAGACTCTCCATCCCTGCGATGGCGGCTTCGGTACCCATAAGAATGAAGACCTTCTGCTCGGCGCGTGGGTCAACTTTCACCCAAGGAAGTGCGAATCTGAATGCGGGGCTTCTTTCCGAGCCGCTTGCTTTCAGTAGTTCGGAATTCAAGTCCGCCCAGCTCCCCCGCGTTTTCTCCGCCAATACCAACATTTCCTTCCAGCGACGCTCTTTTGCAAAGATATGCGGTGCGGGAACTGCGCGCATTTTGGGCGCGTTGGCGGAGAGCGATGCGACGTTGGCTGCGCTGGCGTCCGCGAGGCGTTGCTCGGCCGCTTTGATGAGGCTTTCCAGCCCGGCCACGCCTGCTTCATCGCCGGTGACGACGAAAATCTTCTGGCTCTTGAGTGGCTCCAAGCTAGCGCCGCGGGCAAAATCTCCCCCGCGATAGACCGTGGCCATTCTCGCTCGCGCCAATTGCATCGCTTCGGCCGCTTCCTGAATCTCAGAGACTGCCTTGTCATCCGCGAAGAGATTCGGCGCAGCCACGGCTCGCATCTTCACTGAAGCGGCGGCGGCGGCGAAATTATTGGCACCGATGAGCCACACGGCCCCGCCACCGGGATTCTCCAAGACTTCGACGCGCAGTTTCCCCTCGCTGAGGAATTCAATGGTGTGTGCGATTTCCGTGAGGGTCACATTGCGTAGTTCAAAGGCCGGCATCGGCATTCGCCACGCGGTGCCTGTCACCACAACGTTTTCCGCGGATAGCTGCCCACGCAGCGCATAGTTCAGATCCCACGCTTCGTGGCCCTCGAATTTGAGCGAGTGAATCTTCTTTATAGTCGCTTTCGGCGGATTTTCCTCGGGCGAAACCTGTGAAGAAGGCACTTTCGTCGTCGGTGCGGACGTCTGCGCGAAAAGACATGAGGCGAACAGCAGCGATGCCGCAGCAGCGAGAATGGGCCCCCGGCGAGCGAGCGTGTGTGAAGTGGTCGGATTGTGATTCATGGATTTCGTGCAAGTTTGAATGGAGCGTCGCCCGGCATCCGCACAAGCGACCGCCGTTCAATCTGGGAAACGCCCGTCGCGCCGCGCATCCCCCAAAAAAATTTCACCGCCTTTGGTGGACTTCATGCCGGATCGCAATCCTCCCAGTAATGTGGGAGAGTATTGATTTTGCCCCTCAGCGTCTGCGGATGGCCACCGCCTTTCCGGGTAGTAATATTTAGCGCCACCGGAATTGGTGACCGATGGACGGTGATCTCGTCTTCACGGCCCACCATTCAGCCTCATGCTCGAACTCTCCTTGTGTAGATAATTCACACCTCGCGGATGTTTAGTCCTTGGCGGACTTCGCAGCTATTATTTGCGCTTCGGCCCGCTCGGATCCCTCGGGGATTTTTTCGAGCAATCGAGATGCCTCGTCCTTACTTTTCCGCGCGGCCTCTGCCAGAATGCATCCGTAGGCATAAGCTCGATATCCACCCGCCGGAATCTCGCTCGCTGCATCCATCGCCGCATCCGGGTTGGTCGACGCCCATTTCCTCAAAGTGTTCGCGATTTCCATATTGCGCGTGCCGCTCTCCGGCACCTCTTGCAACATTTCGAGTGCCGCCTGCGGATCCGTTTCCGCCCACTGTTGCGCAACAGCGGCGAGCGCGGCCTGCCTGTCAGCACCAAGTGGCAGCGCGAGTGCCTGCTGCGAGGCGGCAAGCGGATCACGCGAGCACCAATCAGTAAAAATCTGCCTGTATAAACTCTCCGCGCGCATCACACGTGGCAGCGACTTCACCCATGCAAGTCCCGCAGCGGGATCGTTCCGCATCATATTGCCCGCTACTCCGGCGAGCGCTGCCTGCTGCTCTTTCCCAGTCGGCAACGCAAGCGCCCAAGCCTTCACGGCTGCAGGATCCTTTCCGGCCCACTTGGTTGCAACGACATCAATGAGATTGTCACGGAACCAAGGTGCCCGCAACGGCGGCCCCTTGATGAACGTGAGCGCGAAATCCGCAGCTGTCTTTGGATCAAACTCAATCCAGCGCGCCACGAGTTGCGACATGACGTATTCCACGCCGGAGTCGTCTCCCCTTTTCAAAACGAACTCGATCGCAGCGCGAATATCGTCCGGCCCGATGTTCTCCACGTCCAAAAAATCGCCGCGGACATTGCGCACCGCTTCAGGCTGCTGCATCGCCTCAAACAGCCTCTGCAGGACCCGGCCGCGGCGATCTTCTGCACTCACTTCGCCGGCACTCGCACTCGCTTTCGTTGCGTGCGAAGCAGCGAGCTTTTCCTCCCAGACCGCTCCCGCCTTTCCCGCGGAGCGGGCCACACTACTTTCATCCGCCCGTTCGCTGCCCATGAAAAACCCCGCGCCCCATGCGGCAATTGCGATTGTAACAAGAACGGCCTTTTTCGCATGCGGGTTCATGGCTGTGGCTGACGATTTGGTGGCCTCTTTCATTCCGGACCGATCCGCTTCTTCGCTTCTGCGGAAAGTGCGGCCGTGGCGCCGAGCCAGCGATTCGCCGCAGCGGCATCATTGGCTTTCCACTGCCGATACACTGCGCAAAACGCTTCCTCCCGCTTTCTGTCGTCGGCCACCGTCGCCGCCCAGGCCACCGCGCTTTCGGGATCGCGCGAAGTGACTGATTCCGCGAAAGCCGCCACCGACACATCGCGCTCCCCGCCCACGCGTAGCTTGTCCAGCCACGCAGCCGTGCTCGCGATGTCCGTGTGCACCATCGCCTGCGTCACCCGGACCATCGCGGCTTCGCGCGAGGCCCGATCCGGGATCTGAACCGCCCACTCTGCTGCGCCGATCGGATCGTGTGGCGCCCACGCACCGGCGATCCGGTGAGCCGCGTCTGCCTGCATTTTTCCTGGCGGGATTCTCGCGAGAAGTTCCACGGCCTGCCTGGGGTCGCCGAACGACAACCCTTTGATCGCGCCAGAAAGCAGGATGTTCTTCCTTTCTCCATCGGGCTCCAAATTTGCCAACTCAAGCGCGGCCGCTGGGTCCTCATGCGCCCATTGGTCGATTGCGTATTGCAGAGTCTCCGCGTTCGCTCCCGGCGATTTCATCATCCACATCAGCGCCTCGTGCGGATCTTCCACGGCCCATTTCCACAACGCTCGATCTACCACGTCCCGCTTCGACTCCCCCTCGGCCAGATGGTTCTCCAAGAAAGCCACACCGTTTGCCGGAGCGATATGCTCCGCCACCCACACAATGGATTCATCCCGGGTTTTGCCCGCAGGCAGCATCAGCGCCAGTTTCTTTGCGGTCTCAGCATCCGTGTAGGAGATAGACCATGCCGCCGTCTCCAGCGCAGCGATGCGATTTTTTTCATCCGGCAACTTCTCCAGCAGCCGAGCGAGCTCCTTATCACCCTTTTGCGCCGCCTTCGAAAGAAGAGTCCCCAGCGCAAACTCACGCCCCGAGTCCACCTTCATCGAGATTGCGACAGCAACTGCCTCGTCCGAATCCTTCGCAGCCAGGTTTTGAAACACGTGCATGACCGCATCGAGGTAACCCGGCAGACTATCCGGAACCTGTTGCAGCAGGTCGAGCGCTGCGTGGGGATCCTTCGCCGCGACATAAGTCGCCACCGTGTTTAACGCATGCTCGCGGGTCCTGCCCGGAAGGAGCGCGAGCGCTTGCGGTGATGCTGCAAATGGATCGCGCTCGGCCCACTTCTCAAAGATCTTGGAATACGCCCGCGCTGGACGCAGCTCGTCCGGCAGCGTCTTTACCCAAGCCAGCGTCGCGGCAGGATCCGCCTGCAACATGCCGTCAATCACTCCATCGAGGGCCGCCTCCTGCTCCTTGCCCATCGGCATTGCGAGTGCCCAAGCTTTTGCCGCTGCGGGATTCTTGCCGGCCCACTGAGTGGTGAGGCACGTCAGGAGGCTTTCGCGGCTCCAATTCTCGCCGGGTTTCAGCGTGAGCGCGTAATCCGCAGCGGCCTTCGGATCAAAGTCCCCCCAGCGCGCCACGATCTGCGGCAACAGGGACCACGGCGAGTCCGAGCCCTCCTTTAAAACGAGCTCGATCGCCGCCTGAATATCCTCGGGCCCGATCTTCAGCACCACGGAAGCATCCCCGCCCATGCGCCGCTCGCTGTCCGACAGTCGCATCGTCGCGCGCAGCGCCGCCAGTACCCGCTCGCGGCGCTCTGCGGGAGACACCTCGCGGCTCTCATCGCCCGCACGTGGTAAATCCGCGGACAGCGCATGGGAAGGCATCGCTTCCGGCTGAGCTCCGCCATCGAGTGATTTATTCACTACCGAACCGCCTCCCATAAGAAATCCCGCACACCACGGAACGGTGACTGCCAGCGCGAGCTTCAGCACGGGCATCGTTGGATTTTTGGGCTTTCCAGAGATTGGGTTCGATGAGTTCATTCTATGGAAGTTGGGCAGGTGATTTTTTGTTTCGTGTAGGAAAGATTCAGAGTGAGTAACGCCCGCCGAGCCGGACATCCCCCGGAATTTCTCCAAAAAAGAATTCGCACAATTTTTCAGGGAGAATGCCGGGTCGCGACGACTATAGCTGTGAATCCGCGAAATCCCGCATGTCACTGCCCAATCACCAAACGCATCCGCAACCCGCCGCCGCTCCCGTGGCGGACGAGGGGCGTGTGCTCGGCGTGGGGCAGCGGGCGGAACTGCGCGCGCTCGTGGCGCGGCAGCTTTCCGGCGAGGGCGAGGAGGCGATCGAGGATGTGCTGCAGGAAGTGGCGCTCGCGTTTCACACGGCGGACGCCATCGAGGCCGATGCTGGAAAGCAGGACGCGTGGTTGCGGCAGGTGGCTGCGCACAAAGTGCAGGACTACTGGCGGCGCGTGGAGCGGCGTCGCAAATTGCGCGCACGGCTCGCGGAGCTCTCCGATGCGGCGACTCCGCTAGAGCCTTCGCCGTATGAATGGGTGATTTCGCTGGAGAGCACGCGCGACCTCCGCGCCGCACTGGACCGGCTGCCGGAGGAAGACCGCGCGCTTTTGGAGGACAAATACCTCCGCGACCACAGCTACGAGCAGCTCGCAGCGGGCCGAAAGATTTCCGTCAAAACCATCGAATACCGTCTGCTGCGGGCGCGGCAGGCGATTCGGCAACACCTGGAGAACCGCAGACCATGAACCCGTCACCTCAACCATCCCGCACCGAACTGATCCAACGCCTCGCCGATGGCGAACTTTCGGAAACCGAACGCACGGAGCTCTTGCAAAAGATCGACGACGAAACGCCGGAACGCTGGCGTGATGTCGCGCTGTGCCTGCTGGGAAACCGACTGCTCGCCGAAGGTCTGCGCAGCGGAGCGTCGGCACCATCGATTGCACCCGCGCAAAACGTCATTCCATTTCCCATGTGGAAACGCGTTGGCGCACTGGCAGCCGCGCTGGCCGTGGGGCTCGGGCTTGGCTTCGTAGCACCTCGCCAGCGCGAAGCTGGAAACGTCGCGGGCTTTGCGAATCTCGATGAATTCAAAAAGGCGGTCGGCGAGGCTGTGGAGGACAGCGAGCTCGGCGATGGCTTGCAGAGCCTGCTCGCCGCGAATCTTCGCCTCGGCCCCGATGGCCTTCCGCTTGATTCCGCCGGCGGCGGCGGGCCGAATCCCTTTGAGCCCGCGCCTTCCGGCAACCCGCGGCCCACGAAGGCAGCGCATCCGGAGCCGGAACCCGCGCCGGTGAATCTCGGCTCCCCTTCACCCGGCCCCGCGCCTTTCCCACGGAAACCGGAGGGCCTCGAAAGCAAGGTGGACCAGATCCAAAAGAACGTCGCCGACATCCGGCGCCTTCTCCAGTCCATGCAGGCCGAACGCAAGTAACGCACCGCTCCACTTCAACCACGCACCATCATGAAAGCACACATCGCACTCGCCATCGCCATCTCCACCATCACCGCACCTTTCACACAAGCAGACCCGGCCAGCCCGGAACCCGCCGCACCAAAACTCTCCGTGATGCGCGGCAAGGAACAAAGCATCGCGCTCAAGGCGGACGCCAGCGGTCGGTTGCAACCCGCGGCAAACGGCGATGCCGGGGCTGCGAGAGTTACCGCGCGGCTGAAGGTGACTAGTGCGACGCCCGTCGTGGTGAAAGGCAACCCCACACGGCCCTACCTCACCATCGAGAATGGATTCGAAAAGCCGATCCACTTCCGCGTGCTCGCCCGCGACAACGGGAGCACGAAATTTGTCGAAGTCCCCGACATCAGCAACACCGTGGAGCCGGGCGGAAACTACATCGTGAAGTGCTTCGAGAGCGGCTCCCGCATTGAGGAAATCACGCTCACGGATTTCTCGTTCGCGAAATAACGCACGTATCATTCATAGCGATGAAAACGAACACCAGAACAGCGATCGCCTTCGCCGCCGCGATGATTTGCTCCGGCGCAATCCTGCGGGCAGACGACCTTCGGGCGATCGCCGACGCGCTGAAGAATTCGCGCGGCGAGTTTGAGCAAACGGACGGGAACTTTGCGAAGTTCCGCACGCTTCTCCGCGAGCAGCGCGAGAAGACCCGCGTGTTCAAACCGGAGTTCGTATCGGGCAGCCGCGTGCTGGTGAACTGGGACGCGGACCCGGCAGCTATCGCAGCATCGCGAGCCGCAATCCTTCACACATGGCTATCCAGATACCACCTGCTCGATTGCGGAGGGCGCTCGCCAAAGGACGTCCTCAAGACGATGCCGCAGCACAAAGGCGCGCTGGTTTTTGATGACGGAAAGTTCGTGCAAGCAATCCCGTCAGCCGATGGCAAGCGGACCCCCGAAGGCGAGTGTGCGATGATTCGATGGTGGAGCGGCGACTCTTTCATGTCCAAAGGCGTGATTCCGCTGGATCAGGAAACATTCACCTGGGCGAATGGCTACATCACTTCATCCAAGCTGCCCTCCATGGCGCCGGACGGAGACGATGGCTGGATGAAAATCCGGCCTGTCAAAGACCGCACACTACTGGAGACCTTCATCCGTTCCGAAAGTGAATTCGACTACGCGGAGCCGCAACTGGAGTTTTCACCGACGCACATCACCGGGAAAAAAGTCCTCATCGCATTCGACCCGTTTCAAATGGAAGAAGGAGCCGCAGGTAAGTTCGAGCGCGGGCTGAAGGACACGAAGACGCCGGTGCTCATCACTTATCGGTACGGATTTTACCACCTGCTCGACTGCGGCGACAAAGCTCCGGAAGACATCGTGAAAAGCGTCCCATTCCACGCGGGCGCGCTCGTTTTCCGCGACGGAAATTTTGAGAAGGCAATCCCATCGCACGACGGAAAGCGAACTCCCTCGAACTACGCTGCGAAGCGCTGGGGCAGCTCCATGGAGGCCGTGGCGGAGATGATGAAGGAAAAGGAGCGCCTTTCGAAAACGGAAGGCATCGTCGCGAAGTTTCACGAATGGAGGCCGAAGTCCAAAAAGCCCGAGGATCAGATCGCAGGCAATCCGTCGTGGCTGGAACTAAGGCCCGGCAAAGGCAAAACGCTGCTCGAAGTCTTCCTGCTCGCGCAGGCGCAGTTTGATTATCCCGCGCAAAAGCAAAGATAGCGCGTTCCCGATTGCCACCGGGATCGGGCCGCACAAAGGACAAGCGGATTTGCTGAATTAGAGCGGGCTTGCCTTCGCAAGCGGGCGGGCATTTCCTCCACGCCGTTTATGAAGTCCATTCTCTTCCTCTCGATCGTTTCGTTCCTTTCGCTGCATGCGCAGACCATGCTCGTGAAGCCGTACGTGCAGCCGGGCGACGGCGCGACGCTCACGGGGAGCGACGTGAAGGCGATTACGTGGGTCACGGACCCGACTCCCGGAAAGTTCACCGTGGAATACTCCATTAAGGGCGGGCCGGTGAAGTCGGCTCCAGTGAGTTCCGTGGCGCTCGATTTCGGGATGCCCGCGAAGAAGCCCGCGACTCCAACGCCCGCGGAGAAGCCGGGCGATTCATCCAAAACAACGCCGCCGAAACCCGAGCCGGCGCTGACGCTGGAGGAGATGAAGGACAAGACCATCGAGACTTTTCCCGCGCTGAAGGAGCGCGAGCAGCACTACGTCCGCTACCGCGCGGTGCTCGCGGACCTGCCGTTTGACAGCGAGGTGCAGTGGACGGTGAAAAACGGCGCAGCGATCGTGCGGCAGGGCTCCGTGAAGACGCGCGCGACCGCGGAAAAGCCGGTGACTTTCATCGCCATGGGCGACATGGCGAGCAACAAGCCGGAGCAGTACGGCGTGTCGTATCAAATGGGTCAGGTGAAGCCGGATTTCATCATCGCGCTCGGCGACATCGTGTATCCCGGCGGGCGTGCGCTGCAGTACATGAGCCACTTCTTCCCCTGCTACAACGACGTGGCGACTCCCGGGCCAAAGACGGGCGCGCCGCTGATGGCCACAATTCCCGTCTATCCGGTCGTCGGGAATCACGACGCAGATATGCAGCGCATGCCGGACTACCCGGACGCCTACAGTTGCTTCTACTGGTTCTCCGTGCCGAAGAACGGCCCGGGCGCGGGACCGTGGAATGTGCCGCTCGGGAAGAACGAGACCGTCGCCGCTGCATTCCGCGCGGCGGCAGGCGCGGAGTATCCGGCGATGAGCAACTACTCGTTTGATTACGGCCCGGCCCACTTCCTCGTGCTGGATGCGAACAGCTA
>SXWH01000222.1 GCA_005791535.1 Verrucomicrobiaceae bacterium
GGGCATCCTCGTAAACATCTTTGGCGGAATCATGGACTGCAACGTCATCGCCACCGGCATTGTTGCCGCGGCGAAGGAAGTAGCCATCAAGATCCCGCTCGTCGTGCGTCTTGAAGGCAATAACGTCGCGGCGGGTAAACAAACGCTCGCAGAAAGCGGCCTCGCGCTCATCACCGGCGACACGCTGGATGACGCTGCGCAAAAGGTCGTCGCGGCCGTCGGCAAGTAGTCCGTTCGTGGTCTTTGCGCCGCTGCTTTGCGCGGTGCGGGGCTGCATTTAATTTCACCGTAATCGACAACAGATTCTCCACCTAAATCCACAAAACATGAAATCCACGCTCCTAGCACTAATCGGCCTCACGGCTGTCTCGTTCTCATCATTCGCCGCCAACTACGAATTCGTTCCCGATTGGCTCACTCCACCTCCCGGAAAGCAGACGATCGGCAACAGCCATGGCGAAATCGCCGCCGACTCCGCCGGCAATATCTACGTCAGCGTTCAGGAAAAAGGCGCGGGCATTCAGGTTTACGGTCCGGATGGCAAGTTCATCAAAGCGCTCAACCTTCCGCCGTCGCTGCACGGCTTCGTGATTCGCAAGAGTGACGAAGGCGAGTTCATCTACGCCGCGGTTCTCGGCGAAGAGCGCGTCATCAAGGCCAAGCTTGACGGCACCGTCGTCCTCGAGATTCCGAAATCATCCTTCCCCGCCGAGCAATCTGCAAAGGGACTCAAGCTCACCAACTGCGATGTCGCGGCAAATGGCGACATCTACGTTGTTGATGGCTATGGCCAAAGCTGGGTCTTCCAGTTCGACAAAGCAGGCGCGTTCAAGAAGGTCTTCGGCGGACCGGTCGCTCCCTACAACTTCAAGAACACCCACAAAATCTTCATCGACCCCCGTTTCACACCCGCACGCATCTTCGCTTGCGACCGCGGTAACAACCGCATGCTCCACCTCGACCTCGACGGTGCAATCATCGGTGTCATCGCTGACAAAGGCCTTCGCAATCCCAGCTCCGCTTCGTTCCACGGAGACCTCGTCTGCGTTGCGGAAATCGCCGGACGCGTGTCTGTTTGGGACAAGGAGAACAAAATGGTTGCCGAGCTCGGTGTGAATAACACCAAAGGCCAGACCAACACGCCGGGAGTCGCGCCGAAAGACTGGCAGCAGGGAACAGTGACCTCGCCGCACGGCATTACTTTCGACAGCAAGGGCAATATTTACATGACCGAGTGGAATCAGTTCGGTCGCGTCCTGCGCTGGAACGCCAAGTAAACTCAGGCATTCCGATGATCGACTTACATCCGCGGGCGGTCGGGCTTTTTCCGGTCGCCCGCGGATTTTTTTCGGCAGTCGCAGCGGTCGCTGCTGCCCTCCTTATCCTGAGCGTCCCGGCGTATCCGCATGCGGGCGAGTTTATCCTCGCCAAATTCATTCCGGGAAAAGGTCGTCTCGCAATCGAGATCACGATCGATTGCACCGGTCACCCTCTCATCCGCTCGGAGGCGGAAGCCCACCAGACACTGTCGAAAACGCTCACCCTCATTTCCGGCGGACATTCCCGCCAGATTGGTGAAATTGCGCCGCTCCGTTTCGAGCGCCGCACTTCCATCGACCCCGAAACTCCCATTCCGAAAGACGCCCATGATACGGAGCGCCCGCATCAGATCGTCACCGCCCATTGGCAAAGCGATTTGCCAATGGGCAGCATCACTCTCCAAAACGCACCGGACTCCGGCCAAAGTGTCATACTCTGGCAGCCGTCCTCGACGCCCGGTGAGCAGCCGCGTTGGACCATGCTTGTCCCCGGCGACACTTCCCCGGCCATTGTGATTGAGCCGGCTGCGGCATCCCGCGTTCTTCCGTATGCGCTCGCCGGCGGGACGGTGCTCGTAATCGCCATCGCCGCGATGCTGCGCAGCCGCCGCATCAGCACTTCACCTCAGCTTTCTTCACCCAAACCTTCAACGACCGCCGAAACTCCATGATCAAACGCCACTTCGCCAGCGACAACTACGCCGGTTCCACGCCGGAAGCCTGGGCTGCACTTGAGGAAGCCCGCCACGGACACGCGCCGGCTTACGGTGATGACGAGTGGACCGACCGTGCCGCGAAGGGCATCCGCGATTTATTCGAGACCGATTGCGAAGTCTTCTTCGTCTTCAATGGCACCTCCGCAAACTCCCTCGCCCTCGCCACCTGCTGCCAGAGCTACCACAGCATCCTCTGCCACGAGCTCGCCCACGTGGAGACCGACGAATGCGGCGCGCCCGAGTTTTTCAGCAACGGCACGAAGCTGCTCCAAATCAAAGGCGAGAACGGCCACATCGAGCCAGCAGCCATCGAGCACACGGTGAAAAAGCGCACCGACCTCCATTTCCCGAAGCCCCGCGCGGTCACCATCACGCAGAGCACCGAAGTCGGCACGGTTTACACGCCGGACCAAATCAAAGCCATATGGGCGAAGACCAAGTCGCTCGATTTACGCCTTCACATGGACGGCGCGCGCTTTGCCAATGCCGTCGCCAGCCTCGGCTGCACGCCGAAGGAAATCACGTGGCAGGCCGGCGTCGATATCCTCTGCTTTGGCGGAACGAAACAGGGCATCGCAGTCGGAGAAGCTGTCGTCTTTTTCAACCGCGACCTCGCGAAGGAATTCGAATGGCGCTGCAAACAAGCCGGCCAGCTCGCCAGTAAAATGCGGTTCCTCAGCGCGAGCTGGGTCGGAATGCTGAAGGACGGCGCATGGCTCCGTCACGCCAACCACGCCAACGCCATGGCCGCGCGAATGGAAGCCGCGATCCGCGACCTTCCCGGCGTGAAACTGCTCTTCCCCCGCCAGGCCAACGCCGTCTTCGCCGAGATCCCACTTCCTGCGGCGGAAAAGCTCCGCGCCAAAGGCTGGCTCTTCTACAGCTTCATCGGCGCCGGTGGTTGCCGCCTCATGTGCTCATGGGACACGCAGCCGGAGGATGTCGATGCGTTCGCGGGGGATTTGAAAGCGGCGCTGGGATAAAATTCGTGTTCGCTCGAATTGAAAGAGACGCTCGCATCGACGCATTTTTATGAAAACTACATTCCTGCTATCCGTTGCGTGTTTTAACTTATCCGGGTGCGTCGGAGTTGTTGCTTATGGCACCAAGACGACGGTAACGGCGAATCCCGTATTGAAGGCTTCTGGAGGTCTGAATTCTGTGCAGCCAACTCCAGACCGCAAAAGTCCGCCAACTTATTCCCGCGCGTGGGTGACGAAGCATTGGGGGGAACCATCAGAATTGCGCCCTAGCCGAAACGGTGGCGAGGAGGAGTGGGTTTATGTTTATGGGACCTACTTTCTCGGGGTCATGCCGTGTGTGATTGTTCCGATTCCTTTGACTCTGAACGTTGGAGAGGAGTCCGTCGCTCTCACGTTCAGAAATGGACGGGTCGTCAGCGCAAGTCAGCGCGCAGGGAAGTCGAGCGGCGCGGTAATGGGCCTTTTCCCCAACCCATACGGTGGATTGGTTTTTCGCGGAGGGCACTCGGCGCAAGTACGGTAACTTGATTTCGAGTCTTCATGGCCGCAGAACAACCAACGACCGAAAACTTACTTTTAGAACTTACTTTTAGTCTGACAAACAGTCACCCTCGGTGGGAAATGCAGCAAATCGCTTCTTCGGAGGCAAGGAAAAGGTTTCGGTTTCTTAATAATCTCCCCTTCGTTGTTCCACACGAGGGGCTCTTCTCTGATAGCTGTGGAACTTTCCCCTATATTTTCGAAATATTGGTGAAGATCCGGGAGATCTTGGTGAAGATCCGGGAGATCTTTGAACCGATTTCCGGGATCGTACGTAAGATTTACGGTGTCTTTAAAGCGATCTTTGGGATCGCATGCAAGATAGAGCGAGTTTTGAAGGAGATGCGTGGCGTCTCCATGCCTATCTCACGCATCGCATGGAAGACACGGGAGATCAGGACGATGATTTGGGGAAATAGGGTTGAGTGTGCGAAAATTGCTGCGCAATAAGGGCGCCATGACACCCAGACACCTCGCCATGTTCTGCCTCGTGCAACTCGCCAGTATCGCGGGGGGAATCCTCTGCGTGTATCAATCGCGAAAGTGGTTGATGACCAACTGAGACCTTTCCGTGGACCCGCGGGGGAAAGGGTGTTGAGCTGAGGTGGCGGGATTTTGAGTGGTGCGGCGTCGTTAGCGGGGGGCTTCGAGGAGGGCGGGGGAGCGGCTTTGTTCGAAGATTCGAATGGCTTCAGGCATCATTGCTTTGAGGCGGTTGATGCGCGTCTCGTGGGAGGGGTGTGTGCTCATGAACTCCGGCGGTTGTTTTCCGCTGCCGGCCTGACCCATGCGTTGCCAGAAGGCCACGGCTTCGCGCGGATCGTAGCCTGCGGCGGCCATGGTGCGGAGGCCCACGGCGTCGGCTTCGCTTTCGTGTTCGCGGCCAAACGGGAGCAGGTATCCATACTGCGCGCCTGCACCGATTGCGCCCATGATCGCGCGGCGTTGCTCGTAGCTCATGTCGCCGAGTGAAAAATTGACGCCCGCCATGAGCGTTTGCGCCTGCTTTTGCTGGAACACGCGCTCGCTGCCGTGGCGCAGCGTGGCGTGGGCCATCTCGTGTCCCATTACGACTGCGAGTCCGGTCTCGGTTTTCGCGATGGGCAGTATTCCTGTGTAAACGCAGATTTTTCCGCCCGGCAGGCAGAATGCATTGATCTGCGGGCTCTGGACGAGTGAGACCGCCCAGTCGAATTTCCGACCGGCCTCACCGGTTTGTGCTGCGAGGCGTTTGGCGCAACGCACGACCATTTCGTATTCCGGCCCGCTGGTGATGGTGCGGCTTTTGCGCAAAACGTCCTTGTAGCTCTGCAGTCCGAGCGCGTTTTCCTGTTCCGGCGAAAGCCCTACGCGCGCCTTGCGACCGGCCTCGTTTTTGAATGTCTCGGATGAGCATCGCTGGAACATCATCACGATGACCGCGATCAAAATCGGAACGACTCGGACTAGGATATTACTGCGCTCTTGCACGGTGAAACGAAAGTGGTCCGGGAGATTATGGAGAAGCTGGGGCCAATCCAGTCTGAAGGTGGATTGACCAAAAGTCGTAACGTGATCGTTGCGGAGGCCGGATCGGAATGTATGTTCGCCGCACCCATGAAAACCGCTTTCACCCGAACGTTCTTCGCCCTCGTCCTTTCCACCGTTGCTGCGCGGGCACAGGTCGTCATCAACGAGATTCTTTACGACCCGGCGGATGTCACGAAACAGGAGGAGTTCATCGAACTCCACAATCCCGGCGGCGCGGCCGTCGACATCAGCGGATGGCGCATCGAAGACGGCGTGAGCTTCACGATGCCCGCTGGGACGACGATTCCGGCAGGTGGGTTCCGGGTCGTGGCGCAGAATCCGGCGCAGTTTCAGTCGAGGTATGGGTTTGCGCCACTCGGGCCGTGGACTGGCACGCTGGCAAACAGTGGCAACCGGATCACTTTGAAAAACACGTCGGCCGTCGTAGTGGACGAGGTGAACTACGGCAGCGGTTTCCCGTGGCCGACTGCGGCGCGCGGCGCGGGGAACTCGATGGAACTCATTCATCCCTCGCTCGACAACAACCTCGGCGGGTCATGGCGCGCCTCGGCGACGACGCCGGAGACGGTTCTGATTCCCCGCAGCACCGCCGGCTGGCGGTATCGCGAAACCCGCAGCGATCCGCCGTCGACGTGGAAGGAACTGGCATTTGACGATACCGGTGCAGAGTGGGCGGCCTGCACGATGCCGGCGGGCTTTGCGCTCTCTGCGCAGTTTACGCCTGCTGTGACATGGGGGCAGACGCTGGGCTACGGCGGGAATACGGCCGACAAAACGCGCACGTATTATTTTCGCAGGAAATTCAACATCGCGAATCCGGCGGCTGTCACGAGCATCGTATTCCGCATCCGGCGCGACGATGCGGCGGTGATGTGGTTGAACAACGATTCGACGATGACCGTGGTCTCCGCCGATGCGGCAGGCGCGTGGAACCCGGCTACAACGCCGTACACATACAGCACGCTCGGACCCAACGCGACCACGGGGACTCCGGGGCTGTCCGACTACGCGACCTTCACGATTCCCGGATCGAAGCTCGTCGCCGGTGACAACATCGTGGCGATCGAGTTGCACCAGTCCTCCGTGAGTTCGAGCGATCTGCTCATCGATGCCGAGGTAGTGATTCCGGGGCTCACCGGCGGGTCACCGGGTACGCAGAACGCGGTGTTTTCCACGCTTGCGCCGCCGCAAATTCGGCAGGTCGAGCACACGCCCGAGCAGCCGGCGGCGGGTGTTCCCATACTGATTTCCGCGCGCATCACGGATCCACAGGGAGTGGCTGGCGCGACATTGAGCTACCAGCTCGTCGACCCGGGAAGCTACATCCGCCTCACCGACGCGGCCTATGCGACGACGTGGACGAATGTCGCGATGAACGACGCGGGAACGGATGGCGACGTGCTCGCAGGCGACGGGATTTTTTCCGCGACGCTTCCGGCGGCGCTGCAAACGAACCGCCGCCTCGTGCGCTACCGCATTTCTGCAACCGACGGAACGAGCGCTGTCACTGTGCCATACGCCGATGACGAGCAGCCGAACTTTGCATACTACGTTTACAATGGCGTGCCGGCCTACAGCGGAGTGGTGCAATCCGGTGCAGCAGGAGCGCGCGGGGCGACGCAGACGTTCCCGCCGGCGCTGCTGAACACGAAACAGATTTGGACCATCATCACCAACGCCACGGACCACGACAACATGCTGTATAACGGCTCGTTCAACGGTGTGCAGTTTTACGGGACGTTTGTTTACGAGGGCAAGGTGTACGACCACATCAAGTACAACAACCGCGGCATTGGCTCGACGTATGTCAGCGGCAAAAACAAGTTCGCTCTCAAGTTCAATCGCGCCCGCGATGTCCGTGTCCGCAACAACTGGGGCAATTACTTCGACAAGGATTGGAACTCCGTTCCGGTGGACGCTTGCGCCTCGCCATGGGCGGCCGTGCATCGCGGAATGGCTGGTGTCGAGGAGGCTATTGGCTACCGCCTTTACGAACTCGCGGGAATGAGTTCTTTGCGCACGACGTATCTGCACCTGCGCGTGGTGCGCGGTGTGAATGAAGCGGGCACCGGTCAGTACGATACGGACTTCTGGGGCCTGTATATGGCGCTTGAGCCGACCGAGGGGAACTTTCTCGATGAGCGCAATCTTCCCGATGGGAATGTCTACGCGATCGAGTCCGGCTCTGCAGGAGGCGCTGACAAAAAACATCAAGGGCCTACGCAGCCGGTGACGACGGCGGACTGGACGACGTTTTCCACCAACGCGGTCGCGGCCGGACAGACCGAGGCGTGGTACCGTGCGAACATTGATCTAAACGCCTACTACACGTTTTTTGCGCTGAACCGTTTCACGGGCAACGTCGATGTGCGCCCCGGCGATAACTACCGCTACTACCACCGCCCAACCGACGATCGGTGGGTGATTATCCCGTACGACCTCGATATGATGTCATTACCCGCGCATCACTGGGGTGGAACGCTGGCTGACGGCAACGTGTGGGCCGGTGCGCCCTCGCAGTCCGTACTCCTTTCCCGCCACCCGACGCTCGCTCTGGAGTTTCGCAATCGCGCCCGCGAACTGATGTCGCTCATCGGTTCGGACAACTCCGCAAGCGGCGGTCAAATCGGCCAGCTCATCGACGAATACGCGCAACTGGTCAAGCCGGGCGGCACCGCTCCTTCGTGGGTGGAAGCCGACGAGGTGATGTGGAGCAATCACCCGCGCACTGCCGGTACGGGCGCGAACAGCGGGCAGACGAGCCACAAAAACAACTTCTTCCGCACGCCGTTCAGCGATTCGCGCGGCGGGCTCGGTGGTACCACCGCGACGAACTGGACCCGAACGCTGCCCGACCCCGATGGCGACGGCTATGCGACATTTGCGGACCAGATGAACTACCTGAAGAACTTCATGACGAATACCTGGCCCGGCGGCGCGTGGGTGCGCAGCAACGGGAATCCCGCGGGCTATGGGTGGAAGTATCTCGAATGGGAATCGCAATACGGCGGATGGGGAAATGCGAACACCGCGCCGAGCGTTGCGCCCGATGCAGACTTCCCGGCCACACCGACGATTACCTACGCGGGTCCGGTGGGGTATCCCGCGAACTCCCTTGATTTTACCTCATCGGCGTTTTCCGACCCACAAGGTGCGGGAACTTTTGCCGCAGTCCAATGGCGCATCGGCGAAATCTATGCGCCCGGAATTCCCGGATATGTCGCCGGGGAGAAACGCCGCTACGAAGTCGAGGAGGTATGGACATCGGCGGAGCTCGGGACGATCGCCACACAGCGTATACCCCTCGTTTCCGTCGAGCCCGGGCGCACCTACCGCGCGCGTGTGAGGCACAAGGATACATCGGGACGATGGTCGTTTTGGAGCGCGCCGATTACGTTCGTGGCCGGCACGCCGGATGTGAGCGCGTACGCTTCCTCGCTGGTTGTCACGGAAGTGAACTACAACCCTGCACCGGTTACGCCGGTGGAGTTTGCAGCCGGTTTTTCGAGCGATGATTTTGAATGGGTGGAGATCAAGAACATCGGCGCGCTGCCGGTCGATCTGACCGGCGTCCGGTTCACAAAAGGAATCGACTTTGACTTCCCGGCCAACTGGACGATCCAGCCCGGCGGATTCGCCCTGGTTGTGCGGAACCTCGCTGCATTCCAGTCGCGATGGGGCACATCGTTCAACAGCATCATCGCTGGTGTCACCGCGGACAACTTCAGCAACGGCGGTGATGAAGTAAAACTGAGCTACGGTCAGGGAACCGAGATTTTCCGCTTCGTGTACGACGACATCGCACCATGGCCTACCCAATCTGACGGCGCGGGACGCACGCTCGTCATGAACTCGCCCGCGCCTATCCCGCTCGCGAATCAAACCAATGGAAGTCTATGGCGCGCGAGTTACGCAGCCGGCGGTTCGCCCGGTGCCGACGACGTCCTCACGTTTGATATCTGGAACGATGATTTTCCCGGCGAGAACAGCCTGACCGCTGACAATGACGGTGACGGGCTTGTGAACCTCGTGGAGTATGCGCTGGCCACCAACCCGCTTTCTGCGAATGCCGGTCCGGTGAGTGGCGTCGGCACTTACACGGTGCTTGGTGTTCCCGGCACGTATCTCGTGCTTACGTTCACTCGTCGCGCGAATGGCAGCGACCTCACGATCGAGGCGCAATTTAATACCGCGCTTCCCGGAGCGTGGTCGGCAAATGGTTTCCTGGAAAACAGCGTGACGAATCCCGACGGCACTGTCACCGAAACGTGGCGGTCTCCATACTCCCTTTCCGAGCAACCAGTGCAATTCGGGCGTGTTCGCGTGATCAAACCGTAAGCTGTCGTCGCACCGGGCAATTCGGAGCTTGCAAATTGCGATGCGTAACGCCATCGCCCTGCGGCCTATGAAAACCTTACCCTGCATTGCATCGCTCATCGCTTCGCTCGCGCTATCGGCGCAGGCCGGCACCGGCGCCGCCGGAAAGCTGGCGACTCCGATGGCTGAAATGGACCCGTTTGGTCA
>SXWH01000223.1 GCA_005791535.1 Verrucomicrobiaceae bacterium
CAATCGCCCGTGGGTACGACGCAATCGCCCGTGGGTACGACGCAATCGCCCGTGGGTACGACACAATTGCTCAAAGATACCTCCCGCAGCACATCGTTCCCGCCGTTTATGCTGACACTACAAGGCGACGCACCCGCTACGCTGTGAATTGAGCGCAAAAAAGCAGCCGTTTCTGGGATGACTAGCGTCATAAGTCGCTTATGATGTCCAATACGATTCTTAATTACATCAAAAAGTCAAGCCCGTTCTTTTAAACACCAAAAGCCAGCCTCCCACACCACCACGCCTCCATCACCCGAGCAAAAGCGTCCTCAGGGCTCGAAGATGATTGCGTTCGGCAGCGCCGCTCTTAAGGCATCGACGCTCTCGCGCGTCAGCCCCGTGCAGCCGACGAGTACGACCCGTGCCCAATCAGGGAGTTTCTTGAGTCCGTCGACATTCCTCAGGCCCGTGCAGCCTTCAAGACAGACGTCTTTGAGAGCGGATAGGTCCCTCAGCGCGTCCACATTCGTCAACCCGGTGCAGTCGCTGAGAACGACTATCTCCAGTGTAGAGAGGTGTTTGATTCCGTTTAGATTCGTCAGCCTCGGGCTACCGCTGAGATCGATCGATTCCAAAGCGGGGAGGTTCTTGAGCGCATCGAGATTGATAACGTCGATTGTGTTGTGGAGGGCTACGACTCGTAGTCTCGTGAGTAAGCCGACCGCGGAGAGGTCACGCAAGGTGGAGGCGTCCTTAATTTCCAGAAATTGCGGATTCAGCCGATGGACAATGGCGGCGTGCCCCTCGAATGCTTCGCTCGTCGGGATGTCCACGGAAGTCACGCCATCGGTCCACGTTTCTTTTCGAAAAGCATTCCTCCAGTCCGCATAAATCTCTTTGGATGG
This sequence comes from Verrucomicrobiaceae bacterium, assembly GCA_005791535.1. Lineage (GTDB taxonomy): Bacteria > Verrucomicrobiota > Verrucomicrobiia > Chthoniobacterales > Chthoniobacteraceae > SXWH01. Next base: position 888 of record SXWH01000223.1, read on the forward strand.
TTCGGTGTATTGCACCGTCCACCCCAGAGCCTCCGCCTCCTTAATCGCGGAGCGCTTGTCATAAACGCGCCATGCACTCCACGCGAAGATGGCGATGGAGAGGACGATGAACCATCGCTTGAAATGCCATTTGCGGCGAGGCGGCGGCGGGTCGGTGGTCATGGGCGCGCTCTTTAAGCACACGCGCCGCGCTTTGGCCAGCGTGTGTGCGGGAAGGGCTTCGAAGGGATTTGCAATGCGGTCGATGGGCAGGCGTTCTGCCGCATTCGCCGAAAGTCATTTCCGTTTCGTTCGCAAAAAGGGGATGCAAAGACGCTTGCGACTGGGAGCGGCGACATTCCTGTCGCCGTCTGAAACAAAACGCGAAGCGGTAACTCATTGAGTGTGGCACGCCGATAAGTCAGGCGCTTCGCGCGATTTGGTCGGCAGCGACAGAAATGTCGCCGCTCCTTGGCTCGCTTCGCTCGCAGGGTTTCGCCTCCAAACGGAAATTTCCTCCGGCACGCGTTCTAACAGCGCTCTCACGGAACGCCGCTTGCCGACGGGCGGGAGGACAGTGCAGTGTCGCGGCATCGCTTTGTGCATGCAGGGCGGATGTTTTTACCAATGACCTCTTCAGCCTCCAACACGCCGATTGTTTCCATCGAAGATTTGGTCGTCAGCTACGGAAAGACGCGCGCGGTGCACGGGATTTCGTTTCAGATTCCGCGCGGGGCGATCTTCGGATTCATCGGGCCGAACGGGGCGGGGAAGACGAGCACGATCAAGGTGCTCTCGACGTTGATCCGTCCGGACTCGGGCGTGGTGCGGGTGTGCGGATACGATGTGGCGAAGAAGCCGGGCGAGGTGCGGCGGAAGATCGGGTATATGCCGGATTTTTTCGGCGTGTACGATGACCTCACGGCGGAGGAGTATCTGCATTTTTTCGCAGCGGCGTACCACATTCCATCTGTCCGGCGGAAGCGTCTCATCGAGGATGTGCTGGCGCTGACGGACCTGACGGAGAAGGCGTCTGCGCCGGTGGACGGGCTGAGCCGGGGAATGAAGCAGCGCCTGGGGATCGCGCGGCTGCTGCTGCATGATCCGGATTTTTTGCTGCTGGATGAACCGGCCAACGGACTCGACCCGCGGGCGCGGATCGAGATGCGCGAGTTGCTGAAAGAGCTGCAGGCGATGGGGAAGACGATTCTCATCAGCAGCCACATTTTGCACGAGCTGGCGCAGTTTTGCTCGCACATCGGGATTTTGGAGCAGGGCCGCGTGGTGGCGTGCGGGCCGTTGCAGGAGATCTATCGCACGCTGGCGCTGGACCGCGCGGTGCATGTGGGAATCGCCGGCTCGCAGTCGGCGTGGGTGGACAGGATTCGGGGAATCGCCGGCGTGACGACGGTGGAGGAAATGCCGGACCGTCTGGTGATCCGCGTGCGCGAAGGCGAGCTGCCGCCGGAGGAGCTGCTGGATGCCATCCGCGCGACGGGTGCGCGCGTGCGGATGTTCCAGCCCGACGCGGTGGATATGGAGACGGCATTCATGAAGCTGACGGAGGGCCGGACGGCGTGATGCGGGGGCGCGTGCTCTGGTTGCTGCTGCTTTTTTTCGCATCGCGCATCATGGCCGCGGATGTGGGAATGACGGTGGACGCTGCGGGAATCCAGCCGCGCATGAACGGGCCGGTGCCGTTTCCCGTGACGGTGCATTGGGACGCTGCGGAGGTGCTGGAAGGCCGGCTGGAGGCGACGGTGCTGCGACGCAACAAGGTGATGAGCGTAACGAAATCTCCGCCGCTTTTTCTGTCGCGCGAAAAGCGGCCGGTGCTGCTGATGATTCCGCCGCCCGCGGGGATTTCGCCGGGGGATTCGCTGGAGGTGATGCTGCGTTTTGTCGCCGGAACGCGTGAGTGGGACGGGGGGCTTCACCGGCTCGGGAGCATCCAGCTCGGCGATGCAAAGGAGCTGGTGCTGGGCATCGTGCGCAATCCGTTGACGCCCCCGAAAGTCGCCGCGGCGCGCGAACGGGCGCTGGCGCTGGAATCGCACATCGGAAGGATGCCCATCGGCGC
>SXWH01000224.1 GCA_005791535.1 Verrucomicrobiaceae bacterium
GCGAAAGAAGAGCCAGGCAGCAAGCAGGATAAACGGAGCCAGGCCGATCAACGCCGTGAATCCCGCGCTCAAAACGATGCTCCGATGATCGCGGCGATAAATCCCCAGCCAGCCGTAAGTCGCACGGTGCGCCTTCCACGACGAACCCCGCCGCGGCCGGTCGCAGCGCACCTTTCCGAGCGAAAGCCCCGTCACGATCACGCTCCCAAGCCCGTGAGCCAGACGCTCAAAGACCGGCCTCAGAACCTCCTCGGCGACATGGCGCAGAAAATCGGAAAACATCGCGGGTGCTCCATACGAGAGTCAGAACGAAGCGGCAAGCGGCTGCGGAGCGGTTCAATCCTGATGGCACCGGGGCTTCGCCCGGATGCCCTCAGAAAAGTTTAGCCCACTTCATACTCCGATTATTTTCTTGTTGTGAATTAGCCAACGCTCCTGAAATGCGCGGCGCGCCGCCCAGCCGACATCCTTGATATACCAACCGTTGACGGATGCGCCAATACCGGCACCAATGATTGGAATGGATTGTAGCGCCTTCCGTTTGGTAAGGTTGTAACCGAGCTGCTTCGCCAGGTTGCGAATTGCTAGAACGCCAGCTTCCTTGCTGAACGCCTCTTTGGCAGCTTGTTCAGCCATCTTTTTCCACGTTTGCTTTGCGAGGGAAACTTCGATGGATCGAAGCATGGCGAGCGCAGCTATCTTCTCTTCGACAGAGTTCGCGCCGCTTGCGGCCAAAATGCCTAATGCGAATTGTTTATCCTGCTCAGTTTCGACTTTGAACCCATAAGCGAGTCCGACCCGATGAATGGTGCGCAGGGCGAAACTAATAATCAGCGGAACGTCTGCGATAAGCCCGGGCAGGCCGAAAAATCCGGTTACGCCGCCCTCAGTAGTGGCAATACTAATGGCCCAGTTGTGGACACTGTCCGCGAGTTGGTCGCATCGGGAGAGTTCAGCGTCCCGCAGCTCGGAAAAATCGCTCACCCCGGCATCGGATTTGAGTGTGCCTAAGTCGGCCATCCACTTGCCCGCGACGTTGGATAGGTCGAGTGCGCCACGCATGGCGGCTTGCGGGATGAGTTTGTTGACGAGCCATGCGACAGGTGCCAATACGAAACCTACAGCCTTGGAGACAACGCCCGGCTCCTCGTTCTTCCATTCACGGATGGCGCGTATCTGCGCCTGCTCGTAGTCGTTCAGCGGTTTTAGTTCGTCGTCCATTAGAATGTGCGCGAGTGGCCCACAGAACGGCTCACGAACAAATTCGCTTGTTTGTGCTCCGCCTTTATGGGCGGCAGATTGGTTGAAATATCACGGCACTGGGCGGTCATGGGTGTGGATTTACGCTCGTATGGCGGGAGCTGGCAACGGAATTGTCGGCTTTGGCGCGCGTGGCGTGGCAAAGGTTGCTGAATCGGTTCCCGCGGGCGGCCTACTCCGGGTGCTGGACGACCACTTTGTCCGATGCGCGCTCGTTGCCGTCTTCGATGCGGACGACGACCCAGATGGAGATGGCGCTGCCGGGGTCCGCGAGGCCAAACGTCGTCTCAAACGGCGCGGGCGTGCGGTCGGTGCGGGTTTCGAGCAGGATGGCGTCGTCGAGCGTCGCCTCGGCACCGATGGCGGCGACGATTTGATAGTCTTTAAACTGCGCCTCGGCGGATTCGGTGTATTCGCCCACGGCTTTATTCGGTGCGACAAATGTGGCGCTGACCTGCACAGGCTCGGGCGTGTGGCCGGGCTCGGGCGTGACTCGCGGGATGGTATCGATAAGCGGCTGGTTGCCCGCGATTTTGTAGATGACCGCCGACCGATAGCTAATAAGCACGGCGCGGATGAATTTCATCGTCTTATCCCGGCGCGCACGGGCGACGGTGAGCTCCTGGCTTGCGTCGCCGTGCTCCATGTAGCGCTGGGTGAGCAGGTCGAGCATGGTGCCAAAGTCCGCGAGCGTGACTGGCTCCGGCATCTCGGTCGTCCCGGCCTGGAGCACGATGGGAAGCGTGATTCCCGCGGGCGCGGGCGCGGCATTGAGCTTTGCCCAAAGCGAGCGCATATCGCGCAGCGGCGCGCAAAAACGCTCCTCGCCCGCGGTGATTCCGGGAGCATCCGGCCGCGCGGAAATGTACTCCGTGGAAGCATAATAACCATCGAGCACTTCGAGGAATAAATTGAGGCGGCGATAGAGCTTTTCCTTCAAAAGCCTAATACGCCCCGAAGCGATCTCCACATCGTTGAGCTTGTCCTGCACGGTCTGCAAATTATCGAGCAGCGTGGTGCGCAAAGCGACGAGGCCGGAGCGATTGAACGAGCCCGGGATGACGCCGGGCTCCGCCGGCAGGACAAAAGCGGACGGAGCAAGCGCCGCATCGACGAGCGTCCAATGGGCGAGAAAGTCATTGCAGGTTGGGATGTAGCTGGAGTTATTCGCGAGTGCCATAAGTGTGAAAGTGAGCGTTTATCAGAGTAAAATGCGCCTTTTCGGCGTGAATCATGATTCAATCCACCCAAAAAAGACAGCGTCAAAATAAGGAAAGACCAGTGTTCATGCAAGAAAGAAAGCACATTATTTAAAAAAGAACGCACCACATCCGCAAAAGAGTGCACAAACAGTCACAAAGAACACGGACTAACGACCAAAGATGGTAAAACACGCGCCAAAGAACACACATTGTGTGCAAAAGAGTGCATCCCATTTTTGACATTCTGCAATCTTTTGGACATGGGATGACGTTACAGGAAGCGAATCTCACCCCGATTTATCGCGTACCATATCCCCACACGCGGAGAATGAGCCGCGTGGGTAATCAATCCCGCGCGCTTATGCCGGGACGTGGTCGGTTTAGGGGAGGGGAGCCATTGCGAGCAAAGCGAGCCAAGGAGCGGCGACATTCTTGTCGCTGTTTGAAAACAAAACGCGAAGCGGAAGATGATTGAGTGTGGAGCGCAGAGGGATTTGGCGCTTCGCGCTGTGTGTTCGGCCGCGGCCGGCGCCGTAAGACAGCCGACGGCAATGCCGCCGCTCCTTGGCTCGCTGCGCTCGCATCACGCCGGCGCGGCGCGGGCCGCGGCGGTTCGTTCAAATAAACGTCGCACGCCCGGGTCCCCATTCCATGCGTGCCATCGTTTCTCTCAGTCTCGCCCTGACGTCTTTTCTTTTCGCCGATCCTGTCGCGTTTGACGCGCGATCCGCCAAGTCCGGTCCGTGGTCGGATGCGGCTACGTGGGGAGGCGCGGTTCCGGCGGCGGGCTCACGGGTTCAGGTCCGCGCGGGCCATGTGGTGACTTATGATGTCGAATCATCGGCCGCGCTGCGAATGGTGCACGTCGCCGGGACGCTGAGTTTTTCGCGCACAAAGAACACGCGCCTCGATGTGGGTCTGCTGCGGGTGACTCCCGGTGACTCTTGCAGCGAGGATGGTTTCGATTGTCATGACGACGCGCCGGTCGCGTCCGGCGGCGCGTTGCCCGCGCTGGAAATCGGAACGCCGAATGATCCGATTCCCGCCTCGGTGAAGGCTGTGATCCGGCTGACGTATTTCGAGGGGATGAACCGCGAGACGTTGCCGGCGATTGTGGCGTGTGGCGGGCGTTGGGACATTCACGGCGCCCCCATGGCGCGGACGTGGCTGAAGCTCGCGTCCACATCGCGACCGGGTTCGACGACGCTGGAACTCGAAGCGGAACCATCGGGATGGCGTGAAGGCGACAAGCTCATCGTCACGGGTTCACGCGAGAAGGACTACACCGCGGCCGTGAAAAAAGCGCCGCGCGGCGGCTACGGTGGAGCCACGGAGGAGCGTCGCATTTTGAAGATCGACGGCAGGCAGGTGACGCTCGATGCGCCGCTCGAATACGAGCACCTCGGCGAGGGGATGATGCGCAGCGAGGCGGCGCTGCTTTCGCGCAATGTCGTCGTGGAGAGCGCGGAGCCCGATGGCGTGCGCGGCCACACGATGTATCACCGCGACTCCGCGGGCGGCATCAGCTACGCGGAGTTTCGCCACCTCGGCAAAAAAGGCGTGCTCGGGAAATACGCCATCCACTTTCACCTCGTGCGCGACACGATGCGCGGCAGCGGTGTGACGGGCGCGAGCGTCTGGGATTCCGACAACCGCTGGATCACCGTCCACGGCACCGACTACCTCGTCGTGCGCGATTGCGTGGGCTACCGCTCGCGCGGACACGGCTATTTTATGGAGGACGCCACGGAGCAGTGGAACCTCTTCGACCGCAATCTCGCCGTGCAGGCAATCGGCGCGCGCCCTTTGCCCAAGCAGGTCCTGCCGTTCGACCCAAACGACGGCGCGGGCTTCTGGTGGGCGAACGGTCGCAATTCCTTCACGCGAAATGTCGCGTGCGAGAACGAGGAATACGGCTTCCGATTCGAGATCGCGAAGACGAGCGGCTTCAATCCCGTGCTGCGAATCCGCGGCGAAGACGGCGAGCCGGTCGAGCGCGATGTCCGCACGCTGCCGTTCATCCGGTTTGAGGACAACGAGTCGCACACGGAGGGGCTCTACAGTTTCAACCTCGGCGACGATCACAACGGCTCGGTGCGCGGCGACCGCGAGCATCCTTTCACAGTGCGGAATCTGCGCGCATGGGAGACGCATTACGTGCTGCGGCCGAATGTGCAGTTCTTCCTGTGCGAAGGGCTGCGTGTGAAGAACGCGGTGTACGGCGTGTATCATCCCGACTACGACGCGCACGTTTACCGCGACCTGGATTTCGACAACATCAACAGCGAGCCGATCAACCGCGGTCAC
>SXWH01000030.1 GCA_005791535.1 Verrucomicrobiaceae bacterium
GAACTGATCTTCCAGGAGTTCAAAGGCACCGGAAACAGCGAGATCGTCCTCGACCGCAAGATCAGTGACCTGCGCATCTACCCGGCGATCGACATCTTCCAAAGCGGCACACGCCGCGAGGAACTCATCCTGCCCGCAGACCAGTTGAACAAGATCAACGTCATCCGCCGCGGCCTCGCCGGCCACAAGCCCGTCGAAGCCATCGAACGCATGCTCAGCTTTGTAAAACGCTTCCCGACCAACGAAGCGCTGCTCCGCGAGATTCCGGGATAGCGGTCTCGTGTTGCTTGCAACGGCGACTGGTGTTGTCGGTTTTTGGACGACAGACTAGAGTCATTATCCTTCTGCGATGTACGCGGAATTTTCCGGATAATGGAAATGATTCCGCTGGCGGGGCGGGCTGATTGAAGGCAGAAATTGAGGGATGAAGTCCTTCCTCTTTTTTCTCTCGCCGATCGCAATCGTCGCACCTGCATTCGCGGCGGTCGCGCCGCCTTCGCCGGTGACGGCCACGGCGGAAAGCTGGGCCGCGTTTACCAGACAGGCTGTGGCAGCGGGCGATTTCGCCGGATGGCGCGACGCGCTCGGCGAGCGGATCCGCGTGGAGTTGTCCCCATCGCAGGAGGCCAAGGCCCAGACACCGGTAGCCGCGCTGGCGCTGGCACAATGGCAGTTTTTGAAAGATGTGCTCGGGCCCGATGCAAATGCCCTTGGGGCGGTCGCGGCAGGTGACGGCGGGAAGGAGTTTCTCGAGTGGCTGCTTTCAAATCGCGAAGCGCTGGAGGACTACAACGGCGTGGCGGGAGTCTTTCGTCTTTCCAAAAAGAGGACGCACGGTCTCGAAGGCTGGCGCGACATTTGGAGGGAATATTCGGAATCGCGCGAGGCGGGGCTGTGGCGTCGCGTGGCGGTCGCGTGTGCGACTGCTTTTGCCGAGCCGCGACCGCATTCAACGCCGAAGGAGCGGTTCGACTTTTACCGGCAGAGCCACGCAGCGGGGCAGTTGGTGCCGTATTTTGAAAAGGCTCTGCCATTTGAACTCGCACTCACCGTGCATGCGGATGGGCGCGGAAACGATGAGCTGGAGTGGGCTCAGGACGTTACTCCGAAAGACAAGAAAACCCAGAGTGGTGTGGGCGGCTACGGTCATTCGCTCATCGGCTACCGGCTGGATAATTACCGCGGCAAGACGGTGCAGGGCTCGGATTACTACGACAAGAAGCGCAACGACCTCAGCACTGCGATGGAATACGGCGGCGTTTGTGGAATGATTTCGCACATGAACTCGACGGTCGCCAACGCGCACGGTGCGCCCGCATTCACCGTGGGCCAGCCGGGGCATTGTGCGTATGTATGGAAGAGCGACGACAAGACGTGGGCAGGCGGGAATTTTGTGAGCGGATGGATGGAGACTTACGACTCCCACCAGCAGGGATTCTGGATGTCCCGCTACTCCGCGAACATTAACATGGTGAGCGCGGCGGTGGAGTCGCCCGGTTACGCGAAGGCGGAACGCCTGCGTTTCCTCGCCAATGCGTGGAAGGAAAAGGACGCGGCAAAATCCGCCGAGGTGCTCGCCGCCGCGACCGCTGCCGATCCGATGCACTACCTGGCATGGCATGATCGGATCTCTGCGACGCTGGAATGGAAGGACGCGCCCGCGTCAGCCTGGCGAGCGATGGCTGCGGATATCATCAAGACCTACCCGAAATATCCGACGGTGATGAACGATTTGCTCGGACGGTTTGAAAAGGAACGACTGCTTCCCGGCTACAACGACAAAGAGCGCGTTGCCTACGGTGCGGCTACAGCAAAGGCGCTTACGAGCGTGCCGCATGGCGAGCAATGGGATCTCATTTACCCGGCGTGGAAGCCGTGGCTCACGCGGCAGCTCGCCGGACTTGGGATGTCGGAGAAGGACGCCGCGAAAGTCGTGGACGCAAATCTCGTGGTATCGAAGAAGGCGAAGGCGAAAGCGGTGGACGCGGACAGCGTATGGTCGAAAACGCCCGCCGAAGAGCGCCCGCATCTCGAAGCATTGTTCGCCTCGTTGATGCCGGTGGTGGAAGGCAACTCCACGATTTTCAAAGGGACCGCCGCGGCCTGGCTGGCGCTGGTCGCGGAGGATGACGCCGCAAATTCGCGGGCAGCGGGCTATTTCCAAAAGAAGCTCGCGACGGCCGATGATCTGAAGGAGCTTGAGATGCTCTCAAGCGCGGTGCTCGACGCCACACGGAAGAGCGCCGACGCGCGCGCAGACCTTGTTGCGATGATTCGCAAGCGTGCAGCTGAAAACAAAAAGCCGGACCCTGCGCGCACCGATGCATTGCTCGGACTGCTCTCGAAACACGATTTCCGCGAGAGCAGTCGCATTGGCGTGTGGACGCCTGCGCAGTTTGCGAAGGAAGGGGAGCAGACGCTCGAATGGGACATCACGCCGATGCTCGCAAAAGCGACGGGCGAGTATGCGCTGCACCTCGGCTTTCGCTGGACGGACGGAGCGCCGCTCGCGCTGAAAGCGGTGAAAATCCTGGAGGACGGCACGGAACTTAACGCCGACACCGGCGCGGAAACCGCCGATGCTTCGCTCAAGCCTGCAGTTGCGACCGTGCGCGTGCCGAAGCCCAAGCCCGGTTCAAAATACCTCGTCCGCGCCATTGCGACCGGCGGACCAGACAGCACGGGCGTGGTGCTTTCGCGCGCGGAGCCGGTCGCGACATTTAACAAAGACGACTGGGCCGGAATCGGCGGATGGGGCGGAAAGGAAATCAAGGCCGCGCCCGAGATCACCGCCGGCTGGCACGAGATGGAGTTCGATGCCACAAAACACATCGGCGAACCCGGACCGGTGTTCGTGCTGTTCAAATACAACAGCTATGCGAGCCCCCGCGTGATGAACGTGCGATTGTTCGTGGATGGGCGGGAAGTCGCCGCCGATTTGCATTCGTGCAATCCCATGTCTGGAGCGAACACCATGTATTCGCTGCGCCTCCCGCCCGGTCAGAAATCCGGTGCGAAAATCACCGTGCGTGCGCTTTTTTCACCCGCAGATGGATGGGGCACGGTGTATGTGAAAAAGCAGGTGGAGAAGAAGACCGCCGCGCGATGAAATCCGGCAGGGGAACAGCAAAGCGTCTTATCTGTGCGTCCGTAATTCATATGTAAACGAGTAAGAGGCTCATCCATCAGAACGAAGTCGAACCCGGCACGGTGCAAACGCTGTGGCGGGGTTCTCCACGTATCCGGTGCTGGTGAGGCTTGTCCACGGTGTGCGATGGCGCTTGCGACGGAGGATTCCGGACTGGAGATTGGAGAGGTGTCTGCACTGTTTCCGGAATTGGAGATTGAGGGCGAGATTGGTCAGGGAGGCTTACCGCGGCGGGCAGCATCACGGTGCGGGCGTCGCAGGCGGGGAATGCAAACTACTTCCCGGCGGCTGACGTCGATCAGACGTTCTCGGCGGCGACGATTCCGCAGGTGATCAGCTTCACCAATCCCGGAGCGAAGACCTTCGGTGATGCTCCTTTCGGGCTCGTGGCGACCGGCGGAGGTAGCGGTAATCCGGTGACGTTCAGCATTGTGAGCGGGCCGGCAACGGTGAGCGGGAGCACGCTCACGATTACGGGCGCGGGAAGTGTCACCGTCCGGGCCTCGCAGGCTGGCAACGGCAATTATGCAGCCGCTCCGGATGTGGACCAGACGTTTGTCGTCGGCACGGCATCGCAGTCGATCACGTTCGGGCCTTTGGGCGGCAAAACCTTTGGTGACGCGCCGTTCACTGTGTCCGCGACTGGCGGCGCCAGCGGCGAGCCGGTGACATTTAGCGCGACCGGCCCGGTGACGATCGCGGGCAACCTCGTGACAATCACCGGGGTTGGCGGCGTGACCATTACCGCGCATCAGGCGGGGAATGTGAATTACGCGGCCGCCCCCGATGTGTCGCAGAGCTTCACCGTTTCGCAGGCATCGCAGGCGATTACGTTCTCGCTTCCTGCACGTGTCGCAACGACGAGCAATGTCACTCTGAGCGCCACGGGCAGCGGGAGTGGCAATCCGGTGACATTCAGCCTCATCAGCGGACCCGGTTCACTAACTGGCAATTCACTGACGTTCACGGGAGTGGGAACCGTCGTGGTGCGGGCCTCGCAGGCCGGAAATGTCAATTATCTCGCTGCACCGGACGTGGACGCGAGCACCGATGTGGTCGTAAATAGCGATCCGGTCGCCGCAGACGACGCTGTGATCTCGACGACGGGAACGACCACGCTTTATCCGCTCGCGAACGACACCGACGCCGATAGCGACGAACTCACAATTGTATCCGTCACCGGGCCGGGTGTGATCGTCGACGGCCGCGCGCTCATTATTCCGCCGGCTTTCACCGGCACGTTCAGCTATACCATGACGGACGGAATCGCCACCGACACAGCGGATGTGGTCGTGACTGCCGGAACACCGTAAAGCACGCGTAGTCGCTGGAATGGACTATTGATGGACGGCGACGGAGCCATCGTGGGCCGGATGAATGCCACTCGTACGACGCTTGGCGGATTTGTTTCCGTCCTGAAAGTCGGTCCCGTTGCCAAGGTGGTGAAATTCCGCCTCACGCCCGATCCTGATGGAACGGCGACCGTTGCGACGCCCATGGGGACAACGCCCGGATACGGTGCGATGACGATCACGGAGGATTCGGTGACCGGTCGCCTGAACATCTCGCTTGCGCGGACGGAAGCGGCCCCGTTGACGGCCAGTCTGCGGCGCAGCGCACTCGCCGGTCCGGCGCAGCGCGTGAACGTCGCGCTCGCGAGCATCGATTCGGTGACGATTCCCGGTGGCGGTGTGATGCGCATCACGCAGTACATCAGCGGTCGGGCTGTTTACAGCATGACGCTGCCGGACGGGAAAACCGTCTCCGGGAAGACCGACCTCGCGGACAACGGAACGCTGCCGATTTACGCATCAGTGTCCCCGACAAATCCGTATGCATACATCGCGGGCGAACTGAATCTCGCGAATCTCGCGAGGACGGACATCACCGGCGAATTCGCGTGGTCGAAGCCCGCGCAAGCACTGGCGGGCCCGCCTCAAGGCGGATTGGAAACAGTCCTCACTGCAAACGGTAGCATCTTCCTGCCGACGGATATCCTGCCCACGGGTGCGGTGACGCTCAGACTCACCGGAGGAAACCAGGCTGCTGATCGCACGATTTCGACGACTGCGAATGCGGGCGTGCCGGTGCCGACCACGCCCGGTGTCTCGTTCTGGCTGGTGAAGCCAAATGGCGGCTTTACGACGAAAGTGCAGCGCACGCCGCTGATCAAAGTGGGCGGCTCCGGCGTCTATCTGCCGAAGAGCAACAGCGCTTGGGGATACTTCCCCGGCACGACCCTCGGCGGCCGAATCGAGCTCACGCAGCCGTAGCCGATTCAACCATTCATTGCGCCCCGCTCCCGAAATGGGAGCGGGGCGTTTTGTTTTTGGTTGCCTCAATTTGTCATCGCTCGACACAGCGCGGGCTGGCGGTCTATGTTCCGCGCCTTTTCGATTCATGAGTACTGATACGCCAACGCCACCTGCCGCACCGTCCGACTTCATCCGGGATATCGTCGCGCAGCACGTGCAGGAAGGCGCGTATCCGCGGATCAATACGCGCTTTCCGCCCGAGCCGAACGGTTAC
>SXWH01000031.1 GCA_005791535.1 Verrucomicrobiaceae bacterium
AGTCCATTGGTTGCCCTGCCAGTCGATGGCCTTCGCGGGTGGTTCGTCCGTCATTCCCTCCCACCACACGCCGCCGTCGGGCGTGAGCGCGACATTGGTAAAGATCGTGTTCTTCCGGAGCGAAGCCATCGCGTTGGGATTTGTGTTCTCGCCGGTGCCGGGCGCGACGCCGAAGAAGCCCGCCTCGGGATTAATCGCATGAAGGCGGCCATCCGGGCCGGGTTTGATCCACGCGATGTCGTCGCCCACGGTCCAGACCTTCCAGCCTTGATCGCTGAAGTGCTTCGGCGGAATGAGCATGGCGAAATTCGTCTTCCCGCACGCGCTGGGAAACGCCGCAGCGACATACGTTTTTTTGCCGGCCGGATCTTCGACGCCAAGGATGAGCATGTGTTCAGCCATCCAGCCTTCGTCGCGTGCCATTGCCGAGGCGATGCGCAAGGCGAAGCATTTTTTGCCGAGCAGAGCGTTGCCGCCGTAGCCGGAGCCGTAGCTCCAAATCTCGCGCGTCTCGGGAAAATGGACGATGTATTTCTCCTTGTTGCACGGCCACGGGACGTCCTTCTGGCCTTTTCTCAGCGGAGCGCCGACGGTGTGCATGCAGGGCACGACGCGCTTCTTCGTCCGGTCGATCAACTGGAAGACCTTCCTCCCGATGCGGGCCATGATCCGCATGTTTGCGACCGCGTAGGGCGAGTCGGTCAACTGCACGCCGATTTGCGACATCGGCGAATCGAGCGGCCCCATGCTGAAGGCCATCACGTACATCGTGCGGCCTTTCATGCAGCCGTTGAAAAGCTCGCGGAGCTTTTTCTTCATCTCCTGCGGGTGCACCCAATTGTTCGTGGGCCCCGCGCCTTCCTTCGAGGCGCTGCAGATGAACGTCCGGTCCTCCACGCGCGCGACATCGCTGGCATCGGAGCGGGCGAGGAAGCAGCCCGGCCACTTCTTTTGGTTGAGTCGCGTGAGCGTGCCGCCTTCGACCATCTCATCGCAAAGCCGGTCGTATTCAGCCTTGGAGCCATCGACCCAGTGGATGCGATCCGGTTTGCAGAGAGCCGCCATCTTTTTCACCCAGCGGAGAAGGTGAATGTTGTTACTGAGTGGTTTCGATGACCGTGAGTTTTTCATTTCGAGATGCGTTTTGGAAAATGGTTGCGACGAGCGCAGGCACGCTATCGTGAAAACGCATGGCGGAAAGCCTGCGGTTGCCGGACAGCCCTGCGTCCACGATGAACATGAGCGATGCGGGTGGTGTGTCTCATCGCGAAAACTGGCGAGAACTCCACCGGAACTGGCGAAGTTTCCCGCGCGTCTGAGCAGGCAAGCGGCGTGTCGTCACTCTCCGGACTTATTTCGCGGAGGTGAGCGTGGATAAAAATGCGACGAGGTCACGCATCTCGCGAATGGTCAGCAGTCCCTTCATCGGCGGCATCACTCCGACGGGCTTGGTCGCGGATTTGATGCGGGCTTTCGAATGCGTCGTGAGTTTTCCGTCGGGGCTTTTGAGAACGATCGCCTCGGCTGTTTCGGACATCTGTGTGCCGGTGACGCTGCTGCCGTCGTTCAGTTCCAGAACTTGAACGCCGTAACCTGGCGCGACCTTGGCACCGGGATCGAGCACGGACTCGAGAAGGTCCGCGCGGGTCAAACGCGTCGCTACGCCTTCGAGCGATGGGCCGACCTGCTGGTCTGCCCGCTTCAATGCATGACACTTCGAGCACATCCCCGCTGTGTGGCCGAGGAAGATGGACCGACCGCGTTCGCTATCTCCGCCTTCGAGTGCCACGGAGTATTCCCCGAACGGTTTTTGTGTTTTCGCCCAGTCGTCATACGCCGCGACTATGACAGCGAGTTCCTTGTCCCGTGCGGCGGCTGAGCGCGCGGCTTCGATGACATCGAGTTGAATCGCCGCGGCGACCTTCCCGGCTCGCAGGCTTTCAATCATGGAGCGGAGGACTGTATCGCTTTCCGGGAGTCGTTTCAAAAGCCCGAGTGCGCCCTGTAATTGGACGGCGTCCCGCTGCGTGTTCAACGTGCGCATCACATACTCGCTGACCTCCGCGGTCTTCATTTTGCGGTCGAGCAGGTGATTCGCGGCGGCCATACTCATTCCGGAATTGGCGAGTGCCAGCGTTTGCGAGGCTACTTCGTCCGCGCGCACGGGACGTTGCTTACTCACAAGCTCGAACCACGCGAGCCTCAGCGGCATGCCCACGGATTCATCAAGGGCGGTGGTGGCTGCATGCGAGATGAGCTCATCCGTGGCACTCATGTGGGCAGCCAAGGCAATGGCGCGTTTGGCTATTGCGAGATCGCGGTCGCTGGCGAGCGTGCGAATCTGCGGCGCGAGTGCCGATTGAAGGTCCTCGGCGGAAAAGGCGGGCAGGGGGAAATAGCGACCATCCACCGGGTCGAGCGTTGCTGCGCTCGACCATGATGCGAGAACATCCATGGCCATGATCCGCTCGCGAAGTTGCGCATTATCCGGCGCTTTCAGGAACGAGATGATCCGGTCGAGCGCCGCAGGCGTTCCGATGCGCCGATTCGCTGCAATTGCACGCACATTGACGGGCGCCGGGCTCGACGCACTGAGTTTTCTGGCGACGGCATCGAAGGCTTCGGGCGCCACTTCGAACGTAGCTCCATCCGCGGCGTCGTAGATGCCGAGCACTGTGTCGACCGCCATCTGCGCTGAACCGTCGTTGAGAAAGCTGATCAATTCTTTCGCGGCACCGAGACGACGCAACGCGACAACAGCGGCGATTCGAACAGCCTCGGATGGATCGGATGCGAGTTTCTCCAATTCCGCCGCGGTGGCTGTTCCCGTGAGGCCGATGACTCCCGTTTCCCGCAGCAACGGCGCATTTGCCGCATCGCGGAGCATCGCGAGCAACGCCGGAGTGGCGGAGGACACGCCCAACTTCCCACATGAGATGGACGCCAGCATCCTGACGCGCGGTGACCTGTGACGAACCAGCGCAGTGGCCAGTTCCTGTGCAGCCGCGCCGTTTCCTGTATCGCCTGCATACCGCGCCAGCTGGGCCTGCAGTTCATCGTCCTGGGATTTCGCGACGTGTTGGACGACCTCATCGTCCCAGCGTCGCAATTGTGTCAGACCCCAAAGAGCGTGGATGCGCGAGAGTTGCGGCGCATTTTCATCCAGCACGACGCGCTTGAAAGCGGCTGCCTCTCCGCGCGCGGAAAGTTCATCCTGTGCGGCGAAGCGCGCTCTGCGATCCTCATGGCCGAGCAGTCGTGCAAGCTCTTCCACTGCGCGTTCCCCACAGCCCCGCCTCAGCAACGCCTCAATTTCTCCAGCATCTTTCGAAGAATCACGAAGCGCCCAGAGCGGCGCGCGGGCCTGTGGCGGATCCCAAAGAACGAAGTAAAGGCTTCCATTTGGAGCGAACGATGACGCGAGGACCTGCTGGCCGAGTCCATCCACGACGACGTCTTCCCCCTCGCGGCGAAATCCCGGTCCGTCGGGAACCATCCTGAACGCCCGAATGGCTCCCATTCCGCCGAGGAGAAAATGCCCGCGATACTTGCCGCCAAGGGCCAGTCCGGGTTGCCAAGAGAACGACGCCGGCGCGTTCCAGCTGTTCTCGATGGGCGGGAGAAAGTGCGAAGGTTGCCCGCTGTGTTGTGGCTTCCACATCACTTCGGCGAGCCACGGATTATACAGGTCTTTCGCGCTGTCTCCGAGTACCCGGTTCACCTGGCGGTATTGATAGTAGTTCCGCCACCCGGAATCGGAGCGTTCCGGCAGGAAAACCAGTCGCTCCATTTCGCCCTGAAAGTCGGCGTCGTGGTCAACGGCGAACAGATTCCCGTAATCATCGAAATCGAAATACTGGCAGTTGCGCAGGCCGCTCGCGAAGACCTCGAAGCCGCTGCCGTCGGGATTGCACCGCAGGATCGCGCCCGTGTTGGGATAGGCCCAGCGTCTGCCTTCCTTTGACACGACATTCAGGCCGCGGTCGCCCATGCTCCAATAGATCTTTCCGTCGTAGCCGCGCACAACGCTGTGGAGGTCGTGGTTTCCGTAGCCGATGTGGTTTGCAAATCCGCGCACGAGTTGCTCGCGCACATCGGCCCGTCCGTCTCCGTCTGCATCGCGCAGTTTCCACAGGTCGGGAATGATCGTGGCATACACCGAATCGCCAATTGGCGTGACGCTATGCGCAACACCCGTCGTGATGCCGGTGAAGCCCTCGGCGAAAAGTGTCGCGGCATCGAACACGCCGTCTTTATCGGCATCGTTGAGCGAAAAAATCCGCTCGCTGCGGACCGTGAAGTCGTTCACGTCCACTACGCCGTCCTTGTTGTAATCCTGAACGCCTTGCGCCTTCGCAATCCGCTGCGAGAAATTGCCGCGAATCCACGCTTCCTTCGCTTCCACTGTCATCAGCGCCATGTCCGCCTCGTGGAGAAAATTTGACTGCAACAGGCTGATTTCCTCATTCGAAACCCGCACCGTCTCGCTCACGAATACCTGTCCGCGGTCATCCACGCCCACACCCATCAGGCGGCGAGGAAGGCCTGCGGCATCCGTCATCACCGGCGCCGCGACAAGACCGTTCAGCCCCTGCAAGACCTCGCCTTTGGCTCTTTCCCGGGCGAACTCCTCGCGACTGATCTCCCGGAGCACGACGTCATCGTACCGCGCCGCTCCCGTCGCTTTTCCCCAGCCGCCGAACAGGCAGTTGATTTCCAGTTCGTCCTTGTCCGCTATAAAAACGACCCGCA
>SXWH01000225.1 GCA_005791535.1 Verrucomicrobiaceae bacterium
AGCATTGGTTCATCGAACAGTTACAAGGACGTGCTCGAGAATCCCGACCGCATTTCCAAGACGGTGCTGGGCAAGGGCCTCGACAGCTCGACGCAGTTCGAGATTCTTTCCATCGACATCGCCGACGTGGACATCGGCGAAAACGTAGGCGCGAAACTCCAGGCCGAGCAGGCCGAGGCGGACAAGCGCACCGCGCAGGCCCGCGCTGAAGCGCAGCGCGCACAGGCCGTGGCGACCGAGCAGGAGATGCGCGCCCGCACCCAGGAGATGCGTGCAAAGGTCGTGGAAGCCGAGGCGCTCGTGCCGCAGGCGATGGCCGACGCTTTCCGCAACGGCAACATGGGAATCATGGATTACCAGCGGATGAAGAACATGACCGCGGACACCGCCATGCGCGAAAGCATCGCGGGCGACAAACAGCAGGAAGGAAAGTAAGCGGCCATGATTCTCGCCGCCGCCGGATTTAATCTCGAAGTCATCATCTACATCGCTGCCGCGGTGTGGGGCGTGATCTCGTGGTTCCGGCAAAGGAACGCACCGCCCGAGCAGGGCAGCGGCGACGAGTTTCGTCCCGCCTTTCCGCAGTCCGCGCCGCGCCCGATTCAACAGGGCGAGAGCGAGGAGGAGCGTCTGCGTCGCTTTCTCGAAGCACTCGGCGTCCCGTCGGAACAAGCCCCGCCAAAGCCGCGTCCGCAACCGCCGGTGCAGCAGCCAAAACCGCTGCCGCGCACCGTTCCGCAACCGCAGCGGCCGACAGTCGTCCAGCCGCGTCCGACCTTCCAACAGCCGCGCCCCATTCCACAGCCCAAGCCGCGCCCCGTTTTGCAGGAGCAGGAGGAAATCCCGCTCGCAGGACGGCTTGAGGAACCGGCGGCGGCGGTAGAGAGCGTCAGCACGGAGTTCGACGCGATGGCATCGGGCGTCGCGCTTCCGCCCATCGCGGAATTGCAGACGCGGCAGGATGTCGTGGGCTTGCAAGCGGTCACGGCGATGGACGCGGTAACGGGCTCCGCGCATGAACGCCCCGTCGCGGTTGCGGCGAAGTCCGTTCAAGCGATGCTGCGTTCTCCGGAATCGCTGCGCACCGCATTCGTGCTCGGCGAGATCCTCGGTCCGCCGAAAAGCGCGACGCATTAGCCGACGACGCGTCCCGATTTACCGCGAAGCCAGCCACCACGCCGCCGGAAGCGCGAGCATAGCAACGCCACCCGCGATGATTTGCGCACGGGCGTTCGTCTGAGCCCTCACGCCGAGTCGGTAGAGGAACGCGCCCACTGCAACGCCTGCAGCCAGCCCGAAAAGGTGCGCGCCAAGATCCACGCGTCCCACGGGAACAGGCGTTCCGTCGGGCTTCACGCCGCCCGCGCCGCCGAAAAGACCGAGAAAGGCAATCGCGACTCCGATGGGAACAATCAGCGGCCAGCGTGCGCGCCCTTTATGCTGAATCCGGGCGATCAACTCCGCGCCCGACAGCAACCCGAGCGCCGCGAAGAGAGCCGTCGAACTCCCAAGGCTGCGATGACCGTCGGAAAAGTGGGCGATGGAATTGAGCGCGTGTCCCAGCGCACCGCCAATGACCGTTCCCAGCAGGCCGAAGCCAATTCCGAATCGTCCGTATGCAAACGCGAACACCACGAAGGCAAACGAGAGATTCGAAGCGAGATGCTCCGAATCGCCGTGCAGCGTGAGCGCCGTAAAGCACCGCCACCATTCGCCCGCACGAATCAGCGCATCATCGGCAATCCCCCGCTCCACGAGCGACGGTGCGATTGCGATTTGGACACGATACAGCAAAGCCATCACGAGCACCGTGAAGACCACCGCGAGTTTCGGAATTTGAAAAGGCTCCAGCTTTCGCTCCTCGCCGCGTGTCCGTTCATCGGCTTCGAACTCCGCGATGGCCGCAAGCGCACGCTCGCGATTCGCAGTCTCCACACACAGAGCATACTCGCGTCCGTGCCGCACAATCCAGTGCGGCAGGTCCATCGAAGTCACCACGAGTCCCCGCTCGCGAGCATCCTGCAAACGCTCATAACGCGCGAGTTCCGAGAGTTCGACACCCTCGGGACCTTGATCATGAAATACTGCGGCGCTCATGATGCGGCTGTGATTGAAAGCTGGACGTTCATACCGATAACTGGAGGCAGCATCCGACAACCGGAGCCCTGCGTCCATTCCAAGTGAATCCATTGTTTCAACAACTCACCGTGCCCGACTTGTGGCAGCGCGAAGCCGTGCAGCATCTCCGCGCGGGAAGGGACGTCGTCATCCACGCGCCGACCGGTGCCGGGAAGACGTTTGTTTTTGAAACCATCCAGGCCGAACTCAAAGGGCAGGCAGTCTTCACGGTCCCGACCCGTGCGCTTGCAAATGACAAGCTCGCCGAGTGGAAGGCGCGCGGATGGGACACCGGTATAGCGACCGGCGACCTCGCACTCGACACGGATGCACACATCGTCGTCGCCACGCTCGAAACGCAGCGCGCAAGATTCCTGCGTCGCGAGGGACCGCGCCTGCTCGTGGTTGATGAATACCAAATGATCGGCGACCCGCACCGCGGCGTGAACTACGAACTCGCCCTCGCTCTCGCGCCCGCATCCACGCAACTCCTGCTGCTCAGCGGAAGCGTCGCGAACCCAGCGGACATCGTTGCGTGGCTCCGCCGGATTGGCCGCGATGCCGTGCTTGTTTCCACCAACCACCGGCCCGTGCCGCTGACGGAAATCGACCTCGAAGCCCTGCCCAGCCGCGCGCCGCTTTCCGTTCGCGGATACTGGCCGCGCCTCATCGCAAACGCGCTGAAAGCCGACCTTGGTCCCATCCTCATGTTCGCGCCGCGCCGGAATGCCGCCGAGGAGTTTGCACAAACACTCGCCTCGCAACTCCCCACCGAAGATCCGCTCGTGCTTTCCCCCGCGCAGGAGGCGCTGGCGGGCCCGCGATTGTCGAAGCTGCTGAAGGCGCGGGTCGCATTCCATCACAGCGGACTCAGCTACGCCGTGCGCGCCGGAATCATCGAACCGCTCGCGAAGAACGGCATGCTCCGCGTGGTCGTGGCGACGATGGGACTCGCGGCGGGCATCAACTTTTCCATGCGCTCCGTGGTCGTCACCGACACGCGCTACATGGCGGGGAGCTTTGAGCGGCAGGTGCAGCCCGATGAGCTCCTGCAAATGTTTGGCCGCGCCGGACGACGCGGGCTGGACGATGCGGGATACGTGCTGTTCACACAGAAGCCACCGCGTCTGCTCGATGCGCGCCCGAAACATTTGCGACGCGCCACCCAGCTCGACTGGCCGACGCTCATCGCCGTGATGCGCGCACCGGCGGAGCGTGGCGAAGATCCATTTGCAGCCGCGGCAACGCTGAATCAACGATTGTTCAGCGGGCAGGAAATCACGCTTGGCGTGGAGCACGCGCGCGTCTCCGGTCCACGCGCATGCGGACTCGCGGTCGACATGGAGCGCGCTCGCTTCACGCGCCGCGGATTCTTTGAAATGCGGAATTCGCGTGGCGATTGGGAGCCGCGTCCGAAGCCCGAACCTGCGCCACTTTCCGACGCGTGGGTCCTTGTCGATGAACGATGGCGCCCGGCGCTGTCGGTCGCATCAACGCTCGACGGACGCGGATTCGGCCAGCTCTGCCGTCTCGATATTCCGGGCCGTCGGGTCTACGGGCGCGAAGTGCACATCGGCGTCCGGCGCGACGGCGACCTCGAACTCGCCCCATGGCTTCGCGAGTTGATCGGACTTCGCCGGATGAGTCTGCACGGACTCGAAACGGAGATCCTTGCGAAGTTCCACGGCTGGGTCGCCGCGCACACGGGCAAACCATCCGGCGGACGCATCTGCGCCCTCGTGCCGCGCGGCCACAGCCTTTTCGCTCGAATCGATTTCTCGCACGAGAAGGTCACCGCATTTCGTGAACGGAGCGGACGCGCGCTCATTGCGCCCGCGGAACGGGAGGCTTCGCCGGCCTGCTGCGTCGGATGCGATGAACTTCCATGGTGCAACAGCGTGGAGATCACGTCATCCGCCGCATGGGCCTGGCGCCGACTCGGGCTCATCGAACCGGACGGCACACCGACACAGCGCGGAATCATTTTCAGCTTCTTCCACCACGGCGAAGGACTCGCCGTCGCCGCCGCTCTCGAAGATGCATCATACGCAATCGAGGATCTTATCTTTGACCTCGCGAATCTCCGCGCAGGGCCGCGTTTCGCCGGTGACGAATCGCCTTTCTCGGGACGCCTCGGTGCGCTGTGCCAGACGGTTTATCAGCGCGCCGATTTCGACGATTACCTCACCATGGGCGTGCCCACGGAATACGGCGCGGGTGCAGCGGAAATCGTCCGCTCGATCATCGAACACGACACACCTCGCGCAAAACTCCTGACCGATGCAATCCGCCTTGGCGACCTCGAGCGTGCGCTCATCGAATGGCGGAGTGTTCTGCGACACATCGCACACGCGCCCGATTACGATTGGGAGCGCTGGAGGGCGTTGCAGCGCGCGGCCCGGCACTACATCGAGCAAAGCCCGTCGCCCACCGTTGCCACACTACCACCGCTGACCGGAGCACAGCGCCGACGCTAGAACGGCCCCGGAGATCAACAACGCCCTTTGCTGATTGGTGCTTGCGCCCCGGTGCGACAACAAGGACTTTCAAGATGTGGTCACTGTGTCTCTTTTAAATCTCATCGCATGAAGCCCGCTCTACTGATCGGGCCATACACGGACTATGCCCTAAAGGATGAGGCTGCGAGCCTGCTGGAGGAACTCGGAGAACTGGTGGAAACACTCGGCCTGCCGATTGCGGAGCGCGTCCTGATTCATCACCGCGAGTTGCACGCGCGATTCCTCCTCGGTTCGGGAAAAGCGGAGGAAATTGCAGAGCGAGTGAAGGCCGAGGGACTCGGCGCGGTGGTCATCGATCACGACCTCACGCCCTCGCAGCAGAGGAATTGGGAGGAACTTGCGGGAGTCCCCGTACTCGACCGGCAGAAAGTGATTCTTGATATTTTCGCGCGCCGTGCCCAATCGCGCGAGGCGAGGCTGCAAATCGAACTCGCACAACTCGAATACTCGCTGCCGCGACTGACCCGGGCGTGGGGACATCTCGGCGGCCAGGGCGGCGGAATCGGCGGCAAGGGCGAAGGCGAAAGCCAGCTCGAGCAGGACCGCCGCCGGATGTGGAACTCGATGGACCGCCTGAAGCGCGAGCTCGCCGATGTGCGCCGCCAGCGCGCCACGCAGCGAAAGGACCGTCAGCGCACACCAGTCCCGAATTGCGCGATTGTCGGCTACACAAATGCCGGAAAATCCTCGCTCCTGCGCAGACTCACCGGCGCGGACGTGCTCGTGGAGGACAAACTGTTCGCGACACTCGACACGACGACACGGAAAGTTTCTCTGCCCAACAACCAACCGCTTCTTCTTACCGATACCGTCGGCTTCGTAAGGAAGCTTCCCCATCGGCTGGTGGAGGCATTTAAAGCGACGCTTGAAGAGGCGGCGGAGGCGACCTTTCTGGTACACCTGCTCGACGCAAGCGCGCCCGAAGTGGACGAGTTCTACGACACGACGATGAAGGTGCTCGGCGAATTGGAGGCGGACAAAAGGCCGATGCTCGTGGTTTTCAATAAGATCGATAAAGTTGCCGAGCCCGCCGTGCTGAACGGGCTCCGGATGCGCTTCCCGGATGCGCTGTTCGTTTCAGTGCACACCGGCGAGGGTCTCTATGCGCTGCTCGACCGGATGGCGGAAATGGCGTCGCCCGGGACGGTGACGCGCCTGCTCCGCCTGCCTCCGGAACAGGCCGGACTGGTCGCGAGACTGCATCGGCACGGGAAGGTGCACTCAGTCGCTTACGACGGCGCGGACACGCTTGTAAATGTGACGATTCCGCCGCGACTCGCCGCGGAATGCGAGGCGTTTTCCGTAAGGAATCAGGCGAAGGACGCGCCGAAAACCGAAACGTTTTTAGAGACAAGCGGTACAAAAGCTTCTATGAGAACGCCCTCAACGGAGTGAACACCGACGGTGTTCGCCCACGGATAAAAATGAAGTTTCTCGACCGATTCAAACGCAAGCCGCGGACAGAGCCGCCTCCGCCCGACTACCTGAAAGCCCTCCAGGCTTCCAAGGGAGAGAAGCCGCCCGCCGAATCGCAGGACTGGACACCGGCCACCCCGGCTTCTAAATCGACTTCATTGAAAGGCTCGGCGGAGACCGTCAAAAGGCCGAGCGAACACGAACTGAAACTGGAATTGGGGGATTTCCTCCACCGGATCCCTGCGCATTTGTTACTGCCCGGGCCGCATGATTTAAAGACGGAACTCTTTTTCGACATGGGCGAGCTCGCGACCAAAATCGCGAACGGCCAGACGACACTTCCGCTTGCCGAAATCTACCGCCGCGTGCCGACCATCTTTCGTGGACAAATCCTTGAGAGCGACAATCTCGAGATTCGATTCCCATGGCAAAAACTGGCGCGCCTGGTGGGCATGCCGAATTCCGGAACCGGAGGCGCTGCCGATACCGCCCTGGCCGAAAAGATCCGCTCCAAAATGCCATCGCCGCCTCCTCCGGAATCCACGGACTCCGCGGTAAAGCCGCCGTCGGTGCGCATGCCGAAGCCCCAGCCGGACTCAACAGCACCCAAGCCGGCCAACGCGGACATGACCTCCGTTCCGCCGCCACCGGCGACCATGAAGCTGCAGATGCCAGCCGCGCAAGCTCCCACGCCGCAGCCGCAGCCCCGGCCTGAACCGCCAAAACAGGAACC
Organism: Verrucomicrobiaceae bacterium; assembly: GCA_005791535.1. Classification (GTDB taxonomy): domain Bacteria; phylum Verrucomicrobiota; class Verrucomicrobiia; order Chthoniobacterales; family Chthoniobacteraceae; genus SXWH01. The sequence continues at coordinate 6,787 of SXWH01000225.1, forward strand.
ACCACCACCGACACTCGCGGAGGATTTGAAGAAAACAGCCCTCCCTGACGAGGCACAGCGGCGCATTGCGGAAATCCGCGGCGACTTCGAGCGGCAGCTAGCCGATGCGCACGCCACGCGCCGCGCCATCGCAGAGGCACGCGACCGGGCAATTGAGGATGCCCAGCGTCTTCAAAAGGAAATCGACCGCCTTTCGTACGAACTCGCCAGCGAGCAGTCCGGCGCATCCGCGGCACAGGAGCTACTGCAGCGGCAGAAACAGCAGCACGCGGAATTGCAGGAGCGCGTCACCGCACTCACGGCGGAACTTGACGCGCTCAAAAGCTCGCCCCCGCCGGCACCGGTGGTCGATGAGACACGAATCACCGCGCTCACCGCGGAGAACGAATCGCTTCAGGAACAGATCGCCCGGCTTTCCGCGATGCTTGAGGAGGCCAAATCACGCCCCGCCCTCCCGAACGCAGCATCGCAACGGCACCTCGACGAACTCCAGCGCCGAATCACCGGCCTTGAAGCCGCCCAGAAGGAAGCAGCTCTAGAGCTCCAGCGCGAGAAGGAAGCCAAAGGGAAGACCGAGAAGCTGCTCGCCAACGCCGAACGCGTCCTGCGCGAAAGTGCACTCCACATGGAGGCAACCAAGCAGGAAATCCGAAAGGAAATGGAAATCGGATTCCGCAAGCAACTCCGCGAAATGGAGGATCAGCTCCGCGAAACCGAGGCAGAGCTTTCCGGGGCGCGCGCGTCCGCCGCCCAGTTGCAACCGCCGCTACCAGCCGAGGACCCGGCGGTGCACATGGCACCACTCATCGCGCAATTTGAAGCGGATATCGAAAACTACCGCGAGCGCATCAAAACGGTAATTCGGGAACGCGACGAAGCCCGTCAGGCCGCCGCAAAGGGACCAGACCTCGCAGAGATCGAAGCCCGCGACAACGAACTGCGGCAGGCCGCCGAACGAATCCGGAACCTTGAGGAGCAACTCGCGACCGCCCAATCCATTCGCGACCAGTATTCGAACCTTCAGGAGAAATACAACCAGCTTCACACCGAATACTCCGGGCACAAACACCATGCCGAATTCGCCCTCTCGGAACTCGATACGCTCGCATCGAAAATGCGGGACGAGCGGCAGCAGTTTGAGAACAACCTCACGGCAAATTCCGAACGATCGAATGCGGAAATTTCCCGGCTACAACAGGAACTTTCGGCTGTCGCGACCCGGTTGAGCGAGACGGCTATCGAGCGTGACGAACTCAAGTCCCTCGCCGACCGACTGAACTGCGAACTGGGACAACTTCGCGAAACCGCTCGGCAAGCGGGCGAATCCTCCGAACTCGCCACGCAACTGGCGGACACCCGGAGCCGCCTCGAAGAAACTGCCGCTGCGCTTGCGGCGCGCGAGCAGAAACTGGCCGCCACACTCGACGAACAAAACACACTTCGGGCTACGATCGCGGAACTTGAGAGCATGCGGGAAGTCGCACGGCAGGCAGCCGAGAAAGCCGGCCTGCTCGAAACAGAGCGCGCGGAGCTCAGCGCACGGCTTGCCGAAATGCAATCCGGCCTCACGCATACAGCTCTGGGTCGCGATACACTGAACGAGCAACTCGGCCGTCTCTCGGCGGAGCGGGACATGCTTGCCGCGGAACGCGATCAACTCGCAACCGACCTCGGAGCCAGCCGGCGGCAGAATCAGGAAGCCGCGACCGCGCACGAAGCCGAACGCTCGCAATTGCTCGCTGCGAACGAACAATCAGCCGCACAACTCGACGCCATTACGCAGACCCGGAACTCGCTTGAAGAGAACCTCCGGCAGGCACGCGAGGCGTTTGAAAACGCCGCACGTGAAAAGGACCAGCGCACGACTGCGTTGGAACGCGAATTGTCGGATACCGAGTCCCGCCACTTGAGTGCGATAGACGCGCTAAAATCCGAACTCGCAATGGCGGCGGGAGCCCGCGACGAAGCAATCGATAAGCTGGCAGGGGCGACCCGCCAACTTCAGGAGCAGGCATCGGAATTTGATTCGCGGATTTCCGCACTCGATCGGTCGCACACCGCAGAACTTCAGGCCGCCCGGGAAGCGCTCGGCCACCAGCTTGATGCCGCACAGGCCGACGCCCGCAAACAAATCGAGGCTGCGGCGCAGGAGCGCGACGCCCTGCAGGAACGTTTCCAATCCAAGCTCACAGAGGCGCACCAACTGCGCGCCGCCTCCGAGCAGGAACGCGACGCGGCAAACGCAAAATCGGCCGTTCTCGAACAGGAACTCGCAAATATCCGGCAGCGCATGGAAGCCGAGCTTGCAGGTACCGAAAACGCCCGTGCCGCGCTTGCCGGCGAGCGCGACGGGCTTTCTATGCGCATCGCGGCACTCGAACAGGAAATCAAGGACGGAACAGCGGCATTCGATGCGCGGACTGCGGACATTGAATCGGAGCATCGCGCTGCAATTGCCGGCATGGAAGCCGCATTCCGGGATGAACGGCAGCGCATCACCGAAGCGCACAACGCAGCCCTGTCGGACGCCGGACGCCGCGAGTCGGAAGCACTCGCCTCGGCAAAGCGCGAACTCGAGCAAATGCACTTCACGACCGAGACACTGCAATCCGAGCTAGCCGTGGCGAGGAAGATGCACATCGAAGTTGTCTCCGGTCTCGACCGCGAACGCGCGCAGTTTGCCACCGACAGGGAGGCCCTCGAAGAAAAGCTCCGCGACGTCGAGTCATCGCGCGCCGAGGTTCTCGGTTGCATGAGCGATCGCGAGAAGGCAATCGAAACCCTAACCGCACGCATTCAGGAAGCCGCGGTGGAAATCGAGGATCAGCGCCGCGAACTTGAGGTACTGCGTCAGGAGGGCACCGAACTCAAAGGCCGCGCCGGGAGCCTTTCATCGGAACTCGCCGACGCGCGCAGCCAGCTTGACCGCGCAGAGGCACGCTCAAACGAAACGGCTGCCGCGCTGGAAAAGCTCGCAACCGAACTCGATGTTGAACTCGCCCGCCACGAGGAATCGCAACGGGATTCTGCGCAGGAAATCGCCCGCCTTGAACGTGAGTTGGCCAGAATCCGCGACCAGCGGGACGTGCTCCAGCGCGAGAAGGATGACCTCACGCGACGCATCGCGCAACTGACCGATCAGCAAAAGCGGATGCTCGACGATTTTGCCGCCGGAATCGGAGGTGATTTGCAGCAACCCCGTCCTGTGCCGCATACGTCCGAACGCACTGCCTCCGTCATACTTCCCGCGAATCCGATCATCATTGACGTCACACCCGAGGACGGAAGCATCAACCTGCCCCGCATTCGGCCTGTGCCGGTGCGCCCGCCCCAGGTGAATGTGCAATAGCGCCAGCACAGCGGAACTTTTTTTGACGGAGGAAGGCTCGACAAAACCGCATGTTCACGGAAGAACGTGCGGCCATGAGATTCGCAAACCAAGTCGCCATCGTCACCGGAGCAGGCCGTGGAATCGGACGCGCCATCGCACTTCGCCTCGCAAGTGAGGGAGCGCGCGTAGCCATCGTCTCGCGTACAGAGAAAAACAGCGTCGCCGTCTCCGAGGAGATCAATGCCAAGCATGCCGGCCTTGCCATCCCTTACGCAGTGGATGTGGCGGACCATGCCGCGGTGCAGACGCTTTGCACGAGAATCCTCGCCGATTTTACCCGAATCGACGTCCTCGTGAATAATGCAGGCGTAACAAAGGATGGCCTATCCATGCGCATTTCGCCGGAGGATTGGGATACGGTGATCGAGACAAACCTCAAGGGTGCATTCAACTTCTATCAGGGCGTCGTCCGCGCCATGATGAAGCAGCGGAGCGGCCGCATCGTGAACATCGCAAGCGTGGCCGGACTGATGGGCAATGCCGGTCAGGCAAACTACGCGGCGAGCAAGGCCGGACTCATCGCATTTACCAAGGTGATCGCCCGGGAACTCGCCTCGCGCGGAATCACCGCCAACTCAGTAGCTCCGGGATTTATATCCACGGACATGACGGATGTGCTTTCCGAGCAGATTAAGGCGGACGTTGTGAAACAGATTCCCGTCGGCCGATTCGGCGAAGGCGAGGATATCGCGGCAGCGGTCGCATTCCTGGCAAGCGGCGAAGCGAAGTACATCACCGGGCAAACACTTTCTGTGGATGGCGGCATGGTGATGATGTAGGCTCCGGCCATGCACCTCTATCTGCTACGCCACGCGGATGCCGACACAGTCGCCCCGAGCGACGATCTTCGCTTTCTTTCCGAGAAAGGTATGATGCAGGCAAATCGCGTGGCGCGCTTTTGTGACGCGCTCAACATCCACCCGCAGCACATTCTATCGAGCCCTCTGCGGCGGGCCCACCAGACCGCCGCGGAGGTTGCCGGTCTGCTGAAATCCGAACTCATCACCGTGCGGTGGCTTGCCTGCGGAGCAACGCCGGAGGTGATCATCGAACGCATGGATGAGTATAAGGCTGCAGCTTCCGTGATGATCGTCGGGCACGAGCCGGATTTCAGCCTCCTTGCGGCGAAGCTGATTGGCGCGCGTCCACACGGCAGCATTCATATTCGCAAGGCATCGCTCACGCTGATCGATATTCCGGAACTCATCGCAGGAACGGGGCGACTGGAATTTTCAATTCCGGTCAAGCTCATGTGAGGTGGAAAATCGCATTGCGAAATAATACGTTTGCGTAATAACTGGCAACTTCTCACGCCATGTCTTCCAACACGTCCGCCGGTCTCACCCGTTCACAGTGGCTCATCTGCACCATCGCCGCCATCGGCTTTGCGTTCGACATTTATGAGCTGCTCATGCTTCCGCTCATCATCAAGCCCGCTATGGCCTCGCTTTCCGCGCCACTCGTGGACGCGCTCGTGGCGTCAGGCGTCCCCCGTCTGGAAGCGATTCAGATGTGGTCGCCGGGCGGGGAGAAATATGTGCAATGGGCACGGACGCTCTTCTTCGTGCCGGCCCTTGCAGGCGGTGTGTTCGGGCTGCTCGGCGGGTATCTTACCGACCTGCTCGGACGGCGGCGGGTGCTGACGTTCAGCATCCTGCTTTACGCATTCGCGGCGTTCGCGGCAGGCTACGCGACCAGCCTGGAGCAGCTCCTCTTCTTCCGTTGCCTTGTGTTTATCGGGGTATGCGTCGAATTCGTGGCTGCGGTTGCGTGGCTCGCGGAGATTTTTACCGATGCACATCAGCGCGAAAAGGTGCTCGGCTATACGCAGGCGTTCTCATCATTTGGAGGCCTGATGGTCGCAGGCGCAAATATCCTAGCCGCGAAGTGGGCTCTTTCGCTTCCCGCCATTCACGGCGGGCACGAAGCGTGGCGCTACACGCTGATTTCCGGCGTTCTGCCCGCTCTTCCGCTTATCATTATCCGCCCGTTTCTGCCGGAGTCTCCGGTTTGGGCAAAGAAACGCGAAACCGGCACTCTCAAACGCCCGAGCATTGCAGCTCTATTCAGCCCGGAACTGCGAAGGACCACCATTCTCACGACGCTAGTTTTCGCGGCGAGCTACGGCATCGCATTTGGCGCGATACAGCAACTGCCACAGATTATTGGAGCGCAGAAACTCAATACACCGGTGGAAGCCGGCCATGTTGCCATTCTGGCAGAGGCCAAGGCGAAAGGCAAAGCGGCCATGACCGAGGCGAAAGCAGCCGGAAAACCCGAACCGGAAGCGCAGCGCACGATGCGCCAGGCCGCGGGAAATGCGAGCGACGAGATGGTTGCCGGTGTCACATTCTGGCAGGAAATAGGCGGGCTTGCGGGACGATTCATCCTCGCAGTTCTCGCGGTGCGAATTGTAAGCCGACGCACATTGTTCCGTGTATTTCAGATTCCATCTCTTGTTTACGTTCCCCTGCTCTTCTGGTGGATCTCCGGACAACTCGGCAACGCTGACAGTCTCGGATTAATCAAATCGGGCATCTTCGTCGCCGGCGTGCTGACTGTCGCGCAGTTCAGTTTCTGGGGCAATTACATCCCCCTCGTCTTCCCCGTTCACCTGCGGGGAACCGGCGAAAGTTTCGCCGCAAATATCGGCGGCCGCGTACTTGGAACCGCAGCCGCATGGATCACTATCACTTTGTCAGCCTCCGCACAACCTAACCCGGCCCGCATGGCGGTTATCGGAGCCTTTGTCGCCGGTGCGTATGCCTTGATCGGGGCGATTCTTACTCACTTCCTGCCAGAACCTCCGAAGGACGGCGTCGAGTAATCCGGCGCCCTTATAAAGGCCGGGATTAAAGTAGAGGGATCGTGCTTCTGCGCCGGTGAACGGCCGGTTACCGGCCAGTAAAGAGGCGCAAACATTTCGGCCGGAAATTTGCGGCAGTGCCCCGCTCTCAGCCGATCAGCTAGGCAAAAGCACCGCCAATCCCTCGCCTTGTGCATGACGAACTCGCAGTTCTCACCGAAACTCAAATTCCAACCAGACGTTTACAATACTTTAACAACCCCGTTCTTGCGGATGAGGTAGAGATAAATACTTTACCCCATGAAAAATCTACAGCAGGCCTGCACGAAGCCCGTCGATCGAAAGCGGACTGTTCTTCTCGCAGATGACGAAACCGGTATTCGCGCACTTCTTACCGTAATGCTCCAAAAAAACGGTTTCCGTGTACTCGTCGCCCGGGATGGCGAAGAGGCAGTTGATATATTCAAAGCGAACCCCCGCGAAATAGGCACCGTTTTGCTCGACGTTCAGATGCCGCGCCGAACTGGACCGGATGCTGCAAAAATTATCCGCGGTATTCAACCGGACGTCCGGATTGTCCTGTCGTCCGGCATGCTAAAAAGCGAATTGATGCGGCAGTTTCCGATGGAAGCCCCTTGGACGTTTCTGGAGAAGCCGTTTTCTTACACATCCGTGTCATCGGTTTTCCCCCAGTCTGCGCAGTAAAGAGTCTCGATTGCGAGGTGGATAAAGAATTGCTCCAATTCTCCGGCTCGCGCACACGATTTCCGAGTAGAGGCAGGGTTTTTTCTTGAGAAAGATTCCCGCTTGCTCAATGTGTCCGGCATGAATCTACCGATGGAGGGTGAATCCCTTGGCCAAGGTAACCCAGCGGGTCCACTCAGGCCACTGAAACCATTTGGTGAATCGTCGAAGCCGATCACCATGGCCACGATCGCCAAAATGGCCGGAGTTTCGCAGGGCGCGATTTCCTCCCTGCTTAATGACCGCGACTACGGAATCCGCGTGAGTGATAAAACCCGTGAGCGGGTTTTCAAAGTGTGCCGCGAACTTGGTTACATCCCAAACGATCTGCGCGCCGAAGTCCGCATGTATCCCGAGACTGGCGACACGTGCCTGCTCGTTTCGGATAAATTACCCGGCGGCCTAGCACACTCATTCGTCACCCGTGCCGCCAACGCTTTGCTCGCCTACACTCAGTCGCGCGGCATCGGAATCGCGCGATATTCCGAAACCCTGGAATATGGTTCCGATGAAACGGTTCTGCCGGTTGCGATTCGAAACGGCACGGCTTCAAAGTTCATCTGCGTCGGCGCGCCAAACCCCTCGCTCTGCAAGCTGATCCAACGCCGCGGATATCCGGTGATCGTCGTCGGCCACGAATCGCATGTCACCGGCACCACGAGCGTTTTGCCGGATTACGCAAATGCCGCAAATCTCGCGCTTTCCCACCTCGCGGAACTCGGCCACCAAAATATCGGAATCGTCGGCGGACCATTTGGCAGCCCCGATCCGCGCCTTGCGGAGATGAACCGGGCGATTGGAATCGCCGCACCGGAAAACGGAATCGCGGTTTCAGCACAGGATATTTTCCACGGTGATCTTTCGTTTGAAGCAGGGTGCGCTGCGTTGCAATCACTGACTGGTCGCACGGCTCCCTCAGCACTGCTCTGTCTCAGCGATCTTTCTGCTTGCGGCGTCATCGCAAGCGCGGCACGCGGCGGAATCGCCGTACCGCAAAAACTGAGCGTGCTCGCACTCACTGATCACGACAATCCGCTTCCGAGCATCATCCCGGTCACCGCCGTGATTTCCTCCGTCGAGGATCTGATCTCCGCAGCGGCTGGCGAGGCGGACCGGCAGGTCCGAGAAGGGCTTCCCTCCGGACCAGTCAAAATCCTCCGTCCTGCAACGCTTGCGCAGCGGGCATCGACGGGCTTTGCCGTCCGCTAAATAGAGGTCTTTATCGCACTTTCTCCTTCAGTCCCTGCGGACTGAAAGTCTCGGCGAGCACCTTTCCTCCAGACGAGACGCGTACACCGTATCCGACGATCCGCTCGCCGGAACCCTCCACCTTCGAAATACTCTGTCTTGTGGAACCATTGGAACCCTTCCCGCCTTTCTTGTTTTCGACCTTGTAGTGGTCCTCAGTAAACGAGGAGGCCACCTGCTCGCTTTCGACGATCTGCTTCTGCCCGGCCGCGAGGGATACCTTTCGCTCACCCTGCTTGAGCACCGAGGTGTCCCCGCTTTTCACACCTCTTGAGAAGAACCAATATTTTACCTCCAGCCCGTCGTGGTTCTCCCGCGAGAAGTTCTGAAGTGTGATTTCCAGTGAACGAATTTGCTTTTTCGACTCGTTCGACTTTCCGCTACTGTCCGTCTTCTGGCGCTGGACGACGTCCATACGAACAGGGCTGATCTGAGCGATTGAGAGGACCGATGATGCGAGGAACAAAATTGTGGCGAGAAGCGACTTCATGAAACGTAGTGCGCCATATTCCGAACAGGGATTCAACCTCCGAGATACTCAGGTCCACGGGAAATTGAGTTACGTCAATTCCACGTTCCAATAGGCAAAGTCCACGAAATGCTTCCAGCTTTCGTGCGCCTCCGCGCCGAATGTGAGGTGCGCAAACGGCCGCCATTTCGGACGCTCCGGCTTCCGAATAAGCCTCATTCCCGCCTGCTCCGGCGTCCGATTGGCCTTTTTGGTATTACACTTTATGCATGAGCAGACGATGTTTTCCCAAGTCATCGGTCCGCCTCGGTCCCGCGGAAATACGTGATCGAGATTGAGGTCCTTTCGGTCGAACACCTTGCCGCAGTACTGGCAGGTATTCCGGTCGCGCTCGAAGATGTTGTGGCGCGTGAACTTCACCTCTTTTCGAGGCATACGATCAAACAGCACGAGCAGAATAACCCGCGGGACCCGAATCCGCCAGCGGGACGTCTGGACCATATTCGGATCCGGCTGGCGCTCACTCAAATCACGCCAGCTTTCGAAATCGTGCGTGGTGAAACTCCCATCGTCGGTGTGAACCACCTGGGCGTGCCCCTGGCACAGAAGAGAAAAAGCCCTCCGGGCGGTGCAGACGTGAATCGCCTGCCACAGCCTGTTCAAAACGAGAACGTGTCGGTTGAGGAGCATAATGACCCCTGAAAGGCGGGCGGGAACGTAGTTGAGAAGGCCATCGCTTGTCAACTCCCTCACCTGCCGAAAAAATCTATCGCCGGCGGACGCTCCGTTTTTTTGCGGGACACAGTCCGGCAGAATATAAAAACGGCCCTGTTCTCTGTTGATTTCCCTGCGGGCGGGGCTAAAAATTGCTGTGCATCTCCACTCCAAATTATGAACAACCGCTTCCTTCTTGCAGGCATGATCGCCGCAGCCACACCCGTCTTCGCTGCGGACCCGACCAAAGAACAGCTCGACTTCTTCGAACAGAAAGTGCGCCCGCTGCTCGCCAACAATTGCTACTCCTGCCACAGCGTTGAGCAGGGAAAGAGCAAAGGCGGGCTCACACTCGACACCAGGGACGCCTCGCTGAAAGGCGGCGACACTGGGAAAGGAATCGTCCCCGGCGACCCATCGAAGTCGCTCATCTATGTGGCGATGACCTACAAGGATCCGGACATGCAAATGCCGCCGACGAGCAAGGGTGGCAAAATGAAGCCGGAGGAAATCGCGATCATTGAGCAGTGGATCAAAATGGGTGCTCCGGACCCGCGCAAAGAGGCAGCGAAGGCCACGAAACTCACAGGCATGACCGACAAAGCCCGCGCACACTGGGCGTTCCAGCCGGTGAAGCACTACAAATCCATCCCGATTCCGAAAGTGAAAAACGCGGGTTGGGTGCGCACGCCAATCGACAACTTCATCCTGGAGAAACTCGACGCCAAGGGCATGGTTCCCATGCAGGCCGCTACACGCGAAACCCTGCTGCGGCGTGCCTACTACGACCTTATCGGCATGCCGCCAAGCCCGGCCGAGGTTGAGGCGTTCGTGATGGATTCCGCACCGAACGCCTGGGAAAAAGTGATCGACCGCCTGCTCGCAAGCCCTCACTACGGCGAGCGCTGGGGGCGTCACTGGCTCGACAGCGCCCGGTATGCGGACACCGTCGGCGGCGACGCGAATACCAACAACGGCCGCACCGATTACCGTTACGCGCATGCGTGGACGTACCGCGACTATGTCATCCGCGCGATGAATGAGGACAAGCCATACAATGAGTTCATCACAGAGCAACTCGCGGCCGATTTCCTCTATCCTCTCAAAAAGGCGGGTGCTCAATCTGCCGCAGCCACGCCTGCCACCGGAGCGAAGCCACAACTCGCAAAGGTCGATCTCACAAAAGTCGATCCGCTCGGCTTGAACAAAGGCCCCGGCTCCACGCCAAAACCCGCGACTACGCCCGCCGCACCGGCATCAAACGCCCCGGCAGCGACACCTGCCGCTCCCTCAATGGCACCCGCGATGATGGCGGGCGACTCAATGGCCATGATGAGCGGCGATGCGATGATGGGCGGCAGTGGTGGCGCGGCTGGCCTTTCGGAGAGTTTCCTTCCCGGTCATCCAAACCTCGCAGCGCTCGGATTCCTGACCGTCGGAGAGCGTTCGAACAACAATAACGACAACATTGATGACCGCATCAACGTGGTCTCGAAGGCCTTCTTCGGGCTCACGGTCTCGTGCGCACGCTGCCATGACCACATGTTCGACCCAGTCTCGATGAAGGATTACTACGCCCTTCACGGCATCTTCAATTCGAGCACCGAGCCGACTCAGAAACCGCTCATCGCGCCGCCGAATGCTGCACAGTTCGCGGATTACGAGACAAAGAAAAAGGCGATCGAAAAAGAGAATCGCGAAATTTACTACCGTGAAGTCGAGCACTGGCTCGGCCTCTTCGCGAGCAAGCCAACCCAATATCTCAAGGCCGCGGTGCTTCGCCGCGACCGCTCGGAAGCCGCAATCCTGGAGCGCGAGCGCCTCGTTACGAGCGAGCAACTCGACAACGTGCTCGCGAACTTCTACGAGCGCGTTCTCAACGCAAACAACCGCTTCTTTGGCCCGATCAGCGAATTCAAGGACGTGAAGCGCAGCGAGTGGAACACCCACGGACCGCTCGTGCTCAAGGAGGTTCGCCTCAGCGGACGCTACAACCCGATCATCACCAAGGCTCTGGAAGCTGCGAAGCCCGCCTCGATGGATCAGGTCTATGGCGTGTACAACACGATTCTCCAGCAATACGCTGCGAAAATGCCCGGCTACGTGAAGGCATACCAGAACGCGACCGGCGACAAGATCGAGGGATTCACGCCCGACGAAATCGAAATCATGAACGGGCCTTTCATGCTCACCACGGCACCGAAGGCGACGATGGACTGGATTCGTGATGCGACAGGAGGATGGGCTGTGCAGATGACCGGCCGCGCCCGTTTCGTCTTCGCGAAGATGAACGAACTCGACCTCACCCACCCCGGTGCTCCGAAGCGCGCGATGGTGATGCTCGACAAGGAAAAGCCCACCGATTCAAACATCCTGCTTCGCGGTCAGGCGGGAACGCCGGGCGACAAGGTGGAGCGTCGGTTCCTCGACATCCTTTCCCCCGGCCATCAGGCAAAGGCCTTCCCTCGCGGAAGCAGCGGACGGCTCGAACTCGCAAAATCGATTGTATCGAAGGACAACCCGCTCACAGCCCGCGTTCTCGTAAATCGCGTCTGGCTGCACCACTTCGGCGAAGGCTTCGTGCGCACGCCCGACGACCTCGGCGTGATGAGTGAGGCTCCGTCTCACCCGGAGTTGATCGATTTCCTCGCAAGTTGGTTCGTCGATGAAAAGGCGGGCAACTGGAGCCTGAAGCGCCTCCACAAGTTCATCATGCTCTCGAACGTTTACCAAATCAGCAGCGAGGCAAACAGCGAGCGTGCACGGAACGAATACTCCGTCATCGATCCCGACAACCGACTGCTCTGGCGCGCCAACGTGCGCCGTCTTGAGTTTGAGGCCATTCGTGACTCGATGCTTGTATTCTCCGGTCGCCTCGATCCAAAGCTCGGCGGCCAGCCCGTCAACATCACCGACGAGCCGTACATCTATCGCCGTTCAATCTACGGATACATCGACCGCGGCAATGTACCCGAATTGATGGGCCATTTCGACTTCGCCGACCCCGACATGCCGAACTCGAAGCGGACCACGACTGTTGTCCCTCAGCAGGCGCTCTTCCTCATGAACAGCCCGATGGCCATTGACGTGGCGCGTCGGGTCGTGGAGCGTCCGGAGGTGAAAAACGCCGGGCCCGATTTGCGGAAAATTGTTTCGATCTACCGAGTGTTGTTCCAACGCCAGCCGAAGCCGGCCGAAATCCAACTCGGCATGGCATTCATTCAAAGCGAAGCAAAGAAGCAACCCGAAGTCGACGCGCTCGCACCGGAGCTTGCGAAGAAAGCAGCAGCCATCACCAAGCGAATCGAAGAACGTCGCGCCCGCGACAATGACGCGATGATGACGATCATCAATGATGGCGGAATCATCGAGCGCAAGCCGCTCTCACCTTGGGAGGCTTACACGCACGCGCTGCTCTTCTCGAACGAATCCGCTTACGTAAACTGATTCACACCGGCCCCGCGGTGTCTAATCAGACCCTTCGGTTCCATGAATCCAATGCGTATTTTCGCGAGGCAAGTTCCTCCGCGGCGATTACAGTCTGGCCGTCAGCGCATTCAGCATTCCATTCGCTGACAAACGCCGACGGGAAGCGGCGCCGATCCGTTTCCAAGATGCGTTCACAAAGCACGCTGCCTTGATGGAGCAATCCTGCCTTCGTCCGCCGCTGTGCGGCACCGGCGATTTTCAGTCCTTCTGAAATCAGATCGGATTCCGCAGCGCTCTGAAAGCAAACCTGCGCAGGTCCGCTTTGCTGCGCAGGCGCCAGCGCGGAGCCAATACCTCGCGCGCGAAGCCAGACCGCTATCGCTTCATGAATGACGCGGTATGAATCACGCGGCGGCACTGATTCCAAAGCGTGGCCGTGAGGAATGATGAGTGAATAGGTCAAATCCGCACCGTGCTCCACGACGCCCCCCCCCGTCATGCGGCGCACACGCTCGCGACCGTCATCCGGCACGGACGAGTAGCGGATAAAGTAGCCGAAACTGATCGCCGGATTCAGCCATCGGTAAATGCGCAGGACCGGCACGGTAACACTCGCGAGCAGAACCTCGTCGAAGGCCATGTTCACCGCGGCCGCCCGTGGTGTGGCATCAAGAATTACGCGTAGTTTTTGAAACAGCACGCACAGTCATTACTTCGGCACGGCGTCCCAGTCATTCGCATTCGTTTGGATTCGGAATTGCCCGCCGCACGGCGACCACGTACGACTTCATGCGTTATGGTAAAGCCCGCACTCGGAAAAGGTCTCAGCGCCCTCATCAATCCGCGCGTCGCATCGCCCACTCCTCGCGAAGAGGACGGCGAGCGCGTGCAGATGGTTTCTTTGGAGCAAATCGTTCCTTCGCCGTGGCAGCCGCGCACGGAGTTTCGCGACGAGCACATTCAGGAACTCGCGGAGAGCATCCGGCAAAAGGGCATCATGCAGCCACTCATTGTCCGGAAGGTCGGCGACAAACTCGAACTCATCGCCGGAGAACGGCGCTGGCGGGCCGCGCAACGGGTCGGACTGAAGGACGCGCCAATCATCGTCCGCTCCGCAACCGACCAGGACGTTCTGGAACTCGCCCTGATCGAGAACCTCCAACGTGAAGACCTGAACCCGATCGAAGAAGCGCGTGCATTCTCGCGGCTGGCCAAAGATTTCTCACTAAAGCAGGAGGATATTGCGCAAAAAGTCGGTAAGAGCCGTGCAGCCGTCGCAAACTCGATGCGCCTGCTCGAACTGCATCCGCAAGTGCAAACGTGGGTCGTACAGGAGCGTCTTTCTGTCGGACACGCAAAGGTTTTGCTCGGAGCAAAGTCGCAGGACGAACAAGTGAAACTCGCCGAGGAAACACTGCGCCGCGGCCTTACAGTGCGCGGGGCCGAGCAGTTAATGGCCGACCACTTCGCAGGGAACGGAACTCACAAACCGAAGCGCGGCGCGGCGAGCGCACCGCAGGTGGAACCCGCCGTGGCTCATCTCCAGAACCGTCTTCGGCAGCATTTCGCAACGCAGGTCAGCGTTTTCCATGGCGAGAAAAAGGGTCGCATCGAGATCGAGTATTACGGCAACGACGATCTCGGCCGAATCCTCAAAGTGCTCGGCCTTCCTGAGGAGTAGCGCGCGTGCACCCGCTACAGTATCAAGTCCCGCGCATCCTCGCCGCCATTTGTGCCGCGGTTCTGGCATCTTGCGGTGATTCACCAAAGCAAACACAATCCGGCACACAGCCCGCCAAACCTCAGCAGGTCACCGTTTCTCAGGATCTGTGGAAGCAATTTTCCGGCGACAAGGCGCTCAGCGAAGTGCTGAAGCAGGTAGAATTCGGACCACGCCCGAGCGGCTCCGCAGCAATCGAAAAAGCGCGCCAGCACATCATCTCCACACTAACCGGACACGGCTGGGAGCCGGAGCGGCAGGAGTTTGACGAAACACCGGTGCCGGGGCGCGGGAGCATTCGCTACGCAAACATCATCGCGAGATTCCCCTCTTCGACCGGCCAGCTTGCATTGCGCACGACCCAGCAGGTAATCATCGGTTCCCACTACGACACCAAGCTGATGAGCGGAATTCGTTTCGTCGGCGCAAACGATGCAGGAAGCTCAACCGGCGCACTACTCGAACTCGCCCGCGTTCTCGCAACCGAGCCCGCATTTGCGAGCCGCATCGAACTGGTCTTTTTCGACGGAGAGGAAGCCGTGGAGGAGTTCAGCGACGCGGTTCTCGGGCCCGACGGCCTTGTCGGCAGCCGCTACTATGCGAAGACCATTCGCGACAAGGCCAGCCAGTATCGCTTCGCCCTCGTGTGGGATATGATCGGCGACAAGAATCTCACCGTCACGCTTCCCTCCGATACCCCCAAGAACCTTGCCGGATCACTTTTCACAGCCGCCGAACAGCTCGGCTTCCGGAAACACTTCAGCTTTTTCCACCAATCGATCCTCGATGATCACGTCCCGATTGCAAAATCCGCGCGGATTCCGGCGATGGACATCATCGATTTCGATTATTCGGTATGGCACACGGGCGGTGACACCATCGACAAACTGAGCGCAGCGAGCTTGGAGACTGTCGGACGCGTGACGCTCAAAATGCTCATCAACGAACTGGCGTCGAAATAATTTCCACGAAACTATTGCCAAACGGTGCGGCAATATGCTTCTTTTCGCGTCCCGTTTTTTCGGGAATGCAGCC
>SXWH01000226.1 GCA_005791535.1 Verrucomicrobiaceae bacterium
CAGCGGCCCGACGCAGCAGGCTGGCGGTTACGCCCAGGTGGGGAACGTCCGCTTTTCCTATGACTCCGCGCGGCCCGCAGGGCAGAAGGTGCGGACCGTGGCGCTTGTGAATGACCTCGGCCAAATCGTGTCGCTCGTCGTGAACAACGGCGCGGTCGTCGCGACAGCTCCTGCGATCATCAAGGTCGTCTCGCTGAACTTCCAGCTCAACGGCGGCGACGCATATCCTATCAAGTACACCAACCCGCCGACCAACACGACGGCGAACAACGCGGTGACCAACTTCCGCTACATTCTCACGAACGGTACGCTCTCCGCGCCCGTTGCGCGGAATCTCGACTTCACCGCAGAGTCCACGTTCACGAGCCTCGGTCTCACTGCGGCGGACATCCTCGGCGAGCAGAAGGCCATGCAGGATTACCTCGCCGCCAATCACGCCACGGTGGGCACGGCATTCAATCAAGCTGACACTGCGGTTGCGAATGACATCCGCATTCAACAGCTCGCGCAGAACGGCAACACGGACACCGTGAACACCGGCCCCGCCTACACTTCGAACGTCGCCGTCGGCAGTGCCTCGGTCGTCGAGGGCAACAGCGGCACTGTCACGGTTACGCTGCCCGTCACGCACACCGTGAACGCCGCGGCCAACACCGCCGCATTCACCGTGAACTATGCCATCACTGGCACTGCGACATCCGGCGCCGACTACGTGCCTGTCGCGAATGGCACGCTCACCTTCGCCCCCGGCGGAAGTGTGCAGAACCTCACGTTTACCGTGAATGGCGACACCAACGTGGAGAGCAGCGAGACCATCATCGTCACGCTCTCCGGTCTTGTGAACCTCAGCGGCACCACGACCATCACCGGCACCGGTGCAGGGACCGCGACCATTACGAACGATGATACAATCCCCGTGGTGTATCCGCCGAGCAACACCGTCACCGCCGGAACCGCTGGCAGCATCGCGCTGACGGGTGCAGAGATTCCCGCGTTTGATCCCGCATCGAAGCGCGCATTTGCCTCCTCGGCCTTCGGCATCCAGATCGTGGACCTCACGAATCCGGCCGCGCCGGCGTTTGTGTCGCTCATCGAGACTTCCACGCTCGGCGTTGCCGGGCTCACGAGCAATGACCTCAGCTCCGTTGCCGTCCGCAAAGCCAGCGGCTCGCAGCCCGCGGTGCTCGCAGCGGCAGTCATCAACTCGCCGAAGACCACACCCGGTCACGTCGTGTTCCTCGACCCAGCCACAGGAGCGCTGCTTGGCGCGGTGCAGGTTGGCGCTGTGCCGGACAATATCACCTTCTCGCCCGACGGCACGAAACTGCTCGTCGCAAACGAAGGCGAAGTGGACGGCATCGCCGCCGATGTCGCCGCGGACACCACGCTCGGCAGCGTGAGCATCATTGACCTCTCCGCGGGCTTCGGCGCGCTGACGGTCGCGACCGCGGACTTCACCGCGTTTGACTCGCAGGTTGCCGCGCTTAAAGCCGCAGGCGTCCGCATTTTCAACAACGGCACCACCGACGCCACACCGTCGCGTGACTTCGAGCCGGAATACATTGCCATCGCTCCCGATGGCGCGACCGCAATGGTCACGCTCCAGGAGGTAAACGCCGTGGCGACGCTCGACATTGCCACCGCGACGTTCACGAGCGTTGTGCCGCTGGGCAAAAAGGACTTCTCGCCGCTGCGCGTGGACTTCAGCGACCGCGACGGCCCCGGCGGTGTCGCGCTCATCAATCCGCTCGTCGGCCAGCCTGTCTTCGGCCTCTACATGCCGGATGCAGTCGCGTCCTACAGCGCGGGCGGCCAGACCTATTTCGTGATGGCGAATGAAGGCGACGACCGGAACGACTTCCTCACGCCCGATGAAAGCACGACGGTTGGCGCAGCGACCGGCTACACGCTCGACCCGACCGTGTTCCCGAATGCGGCTGCATTGAAGAACCTCGCCTCACTCGGACGCCTCACTGTTTCAAACTCGCCCGGCCTCCGCGGCGATACGGACAACGACGGCGATGTGGACGAGATTCTCTCATACGGCGGACGTTCCTTTTCCATCCGCGATGCGGCGGGAAATCTCGTGTTCGACAGCGGCGACATGCTCGACCTCATCGTCACCTCGCAGCACTTCGCGAACTTCGACGACGGGCGCAGCGACAACAAGGGCGTCGAGCCCGAAGGCGTGACCATCGCCACACTCGGCGGGCGCACGTATGCATTCATCGGCCTCGAGCGCGCGGGCATGACGCTCATGTTCGACATCACAAATCCCGCAGCGCCGAGCTACACGACCGCGTTCAAGCGCGCCGGTGACCTGAACCCCGAGGGCCTCATCGTCGTCCCCGCCGCCGACAGCCCGAACGGCAAGCCACTGCTGATCGTCACGAACGAAACCTCGAACACGCTGACTGTTTTCGAGATCCAATCGCCCGGCAACACAGCACCCGCGCTCTCGCTTCCGCCTTCGCCGCTCGTCGTGGTCGCCGCCGGCGCGACGACGGTTAACTTTACCGCCACGGCGAGTGATGTAGAGGACGGTGCACTTGTGCCGGTTCTGTCCCACTTGAGCGGAGCCACCTTCCTGCTTGGCGATACCACGGTCAGCGCGAGTGCCACGGATAGCTTCGGTACGACAACAACGAGCAGCTTCGTCGTGCGGTTTGTGCAGCCCGCGCTTGCGCAGGCTCTCGGCTGGAGCTTCTCGGGTCTGGATACAGGCCTCAGCGCTCGCTTCAAGTTCACGAAGGGATTCCTTGGCTCCGGTTCCGTTATCATCGACGGCGTCACGTACAAAGGCCCGCTCCAGTTCGCGGCGAATGGTACGGCGAGTGGCGTCTGGGTCGTAAAGGGCGGCAGCATTCCTGTCGCCTTTGCCCTCAGCCTCGATGCGAGCGGTCGCGTGATCATGACGGGAACCATCAACGGTCGCACGGTCACGATGCAGCGTGGAGAATACCGCGGAGCAAATCCGGCGGGTGCCACGATTACAGGTCGCTACACGTTTGTGATTCCCGGCGGCTCGCTCGCAGGAGGGGCGACTCGTCCGGGTGGAAGCGGCTACGGGCTCATGGAGGTGCTGGCTGATGGCTCGGTACGCGTGAGCGGCCGCCTTGCAGACAACACGCCATACACCGCGAGCACCCTCGTTACCGTTGGCGGTGGCGTACCAATCCTCGCCCCGCTGTATCCAGGCGGCGCGCGTGGTTGGTGGAGTGGGGCGATCACGCTCGATACGAATGCAACCGACGATCTCGCAGGCAGCATCGACTGGCACAAACCCGCGCAGTCTTCGGGACTCTATCCCGCCGCGGCGGACGTCACTGGAAACCTGATCGGCAGCCGTTACGTCGGTGGCACCGGGCTGCCGGCACCGCTCATTGGCAGCCCTATGACGTTGTCTGCGACTATCGGAACAACGATCTATACCGGCACCGGAACGCCAGTCGCTCCGTCGCCAATCATCGGGATGTTTTCGATCTCCGGAGCGAATCTCCAACAGCGCTGCTCCCTCCTGGGACAACCCGGCCTCATCGTCGGCACGGGTAAAGGATTGCGCAGCTTCTACGCCGTGCTTTTGCAAAAGCAGGGACTCATCCTCGGGTATGGCATCGACTCCGCGACTCCCGCGACGGGCGAGGTCCAACTGGCACCCTAAAGTTCGCTGAATCCGGCACCACAACGCCTGCCCGCGGTCACAAGCTGCGGGCAGGCGTTTGTACGTAGCCGACGCTTCGCCGTTCCGCGACGGCATCCCTCGACGGTGGGAAGAAGGCGCACGAGCAAATCAGAAGAAGTCCCGCAGGAGAGGCATCTCGGGAGGGTGAATTGCTGAACCGTCCTTCCAGTAGGCAGTCTCCGGGACGTCGATTGCTGAACCGTCCTTCCAGTTGGGAGACTCGGGGACGTCGATTGCTGAACCGTCCTTCCAGTTGGGAGACTCGGGGACGCCGATTGCTGAACCGTCCTTCCAGTAGGGAGACTCGGGGACGTCGATTGCTGAACCGTCCTTCCAGTAGGGAGACTCGGGGACGTCGATTGCTGAACCGTCCTTCCAGTAGGGAGACTCGGGGACGTCGATTGCTGAACCGTCCTTCCAGTAGGAAGACTCCGGGACGCCGATTGCTGAACCGTCCTTCCAGTAGGAAGACTCCGGGACGCCGATTGCTGAGTCGTCCTTCCAGTTGGGAGGCTCGGGGACGCTAATTCCTGATAGGTTTTCCCGGTGGGGAGCCTCCGGGGTGTCAAAACCTGTCCGGTTTTACGCCTCCCGTGGCTCCGGCGGGTTGGCGCGGATTGGGAATTGGCGGCGGGGAGACTCCGCCGCGGTATTTCCGCTTCCGTTTTGAGGAGTCGGAGCCTGCTTCCGGCGAAAACGCATCCGGTTTTCCCGTGGCGGAGACTGCGGCACGTCGCGACGCAATCCGTTTTCTCATCCCCGGGGCTCCGGCCGGTGCCGCCGCATTCGTTCGTGTGGCAGGGGAGACTCCGGGATTGTGCGGGCGATTGGTTTTTGGCAGTATCCGCGCTCATGAGTGACAGCATTTCCTTCCCGACTGTGCCGGCGCCCGTGAAAGTCGTGAGTGCCGATACCGTGTTCGCCGTTCTGGGCGACCCGACCCGCCGCAGGCTGCTCGTCGCAATGGCCGACCGCACACCGCGCCGCGCCACGACGCTCAAAGCAGCGGCGGGCAAAAAGTTCGACGCCACGCTCAAACACATCATCGCCCTGCGCGACGCCGGCTTCATCAACGCGCAGCCCGACCCGACGGACAAACGCCGCCAACTCTACACGCTCTCGCCAAACATCAAAATCGCCGACACCCCCGAAGGCCGCACGATGGACTTCGGCTACTGCGTCGTGCGGGTGGCGGCTGCGGGCCTGTAGCGCGGGAAATCCCCGGCATTCCTCCGGCGGAAGTGCGAAGAGTGGTTGCGGCGTGGGGGAGTCGCCGGCATTTGGCCCCGTTCGCTCGCAACCGCATGTTTCGCCCGGAAACCCCGGATGCGATGATGAAGGCAATCTCGGGTCAGTATCCGGCAAACGGAGTGGGGAACGAATCGAGCCATCCCTCAGACTGGCGCTCCCATGAACACGAAACGCGTCATACTCTCGCGCGGCATCGCACTCCTCGCCGCATCTTCAATTCAGGCTGCTGTATTCACGTGGGACGGCGGCAGTCTGGTGGACAGCAATATCAACACGCAACCCAACTGGGTTGGCGATGTCGGCCCCCTTCCGGCGGACGACGTCGTCTTCACCGGCAGCGCGCGCACGAGTGTGAATGTGCCCGGCGCGTTCTTCACGCAGAGCATCACGTTCAACAACCTCGCGAGTGCATTCACATTCGGCGGGCCGGGCTCCATCACCGTGGGTGCGGGCGGCATTATCAACAACGATACGGATACGATGACGTTCAACAACCAGATGGCGTTCAGTGCCGGGGCGGCGATCAATACCGCGAGCGGTGGTCTCGTCTTCGGCGGCACGTTGAACATCGGGGCGAACAACATCACGCTCCTCGGCGGAAATGCGCTCACTCTGAGTATGATCTCCGGCACCGGTGCGTTCACTAAAAACGGCACGGGCACGCTCACGATCAACCCCACGGGCCCGGCCATTGGCGCCGATTTCACCATCAACAACGGCACCATGCTGCTGGCGGCATCCGGATCGTCGCAGACATTCTCCGGCTCGAGCACCATCGCGATCGGCGCATCGGGCACGCTGACCATCAACCAGAACATGGTGCTCGACGGCGGAGCGCAACTGACACGGGCGAACGGTGCGATATTTGGAATCGCCGCCGGCAAGACCCTGACCGTTCAGGGTGGAAGTGATTTCATTTCCAGTGCGGCGAACACCCTCAGCTTTGCAGGCGGGAACATTACCGTCTCGGGCTCCGGCTCAACGTCGCAATTGACGGGCTCCGCGAACGTGTACGCGGGGTCGTCGCTGACGATTCAAAGCGGCGGGGCATTCACCGCCGGCCTTTACACGGATATCGGCACAGCGGGGACTGGAACGGTGCTTGTGGACGGGGCCGGTTCATCGTTTACAACGGGAAGCCTTAGCTTTTGGGGGTCGGGCGGGACGGCCAATGTCACGTTCTCGAACTCCGCCGCCGGAAACATTGGAGGCATCGATGCGGCCAGAGCCGCAGGCTCTGTTGCAGTGATTCAGGTGAATACGGGGGCGGATGTCACGACCAGCGGGAACCTGTTGCTGGGCTCCACTACCGGGGCAGGCTCGAATGGAACGCTGACGGTCGATGGCGCGGGTTCGACATGGACGCAGTCCGGGATCGCTACGAACACCATCGGCGCGACGTTCGGCAGCACGGCGGCGGTCAATGTCCAAAACAGCGGCGTATTCACCACCGGCACTGGGCTGACGACCGTGAACGCTACGGGCGGCATCAATCTCACCTCCGGCGGGTCGCTCGTCGCAAACGGCGATCTCACGCTGAATGGCACCGGGGCGCTGCTGCAGCGGGATTCCACAAGCAGTCTGGTGATTGGCACCGGCAAGGCGTTCACGATCCAGAACGGCGCGGATGCCACGTTGACCGGCTCCTACGTGGGAGCGAACGGTGCCTTCTACAATGTCACCGGCGCGGGTTCCTCCCTCACTCTTGGCGATGGCGGGTTCGGCGGGCAGTTTGACAACAGCGCCTCGGTAAGTGTCAGCTCCGGCGGAACGCTCTCGAATCTTGGTGTATTGGAAATTGGAACGACAGGGGGAACGGGCGGGAGCGTGACGGTTGACGGGACCGGGTCCACGCTTACCAGCGGATCGATGCGTCTCGGCGGAAGCGGAGCTGCCGGCGGGACTGGCAGCCTGGTTCTGAGCAACAGCGCCTCGGCGACACTTTCAGCACTTGGCGTCGCAGCGAGCAATGTGACCGGAAGCAGCGGAACCGTCCTTGTGCAAAGCGGTGCTGACCTCATCGTCGGTGGACAATTCACGGCGGGATTCTCCGGCTCCGGAGCGGTCACAGGCACGATTACAGTCACCGGCGCGGGCTCGACGCTCGCAAACAACGCGGGAAACGCGACGATCGGGACAAACTTCGGGACGGGGGTATTAAACGTCAACAACGGCGGAGTCTTCGCAAGCACGACCGGAACGACGGAAGTCGGCGCACTCGGCACTGTCTCAATCAACGGAGGCACATTCACTGCGAACGGCGACCTGAATATCAGCGGCGGACAATTGACGCGGGACGGCACGGGAACCCTTTCGCTCGCATCCGGGAAGTTCCTAAACGTGCAGGGCGGGGGCGACGTGAATATCACCGGTCCTTTCAGCCAGACGGTGCAATCGAATCTCTACATGAACGGCACAGGCTCAACGTTCGCGACCACGGGTGACATCAATTGGAATGGCGAGACCGGCCTGCTTGCATCCGGACTGTCGGTGCGCAATGGCTCGACCCTCGCCAGCGGAGGCGCGCTCAACCTTGGCACAAATACAACGCTTCCGGTTTCGCTACAAATTGTCGGCGTTGGTGCGACGGTCAGCACCTCGGC
>SXWH01000227.1 GCA_005791535.1 Verrucomicrobiaceae bacterium
CACCAAGCGAGTCCGCATGGAAGCCAGCCGCCCCCGCCTCGCTCCCGCCGCTCTTGATTCAACAACCACTTTCAGTCACAACACGATCATGAATCCCAGTTTTGCGTTGACTGCCTTCTCATGGAATGCGCTGCAGCGAACGGCTCCGGCTGTCACTGAGCTTGGGTCGTTAGGCGATTCTACGCGCCACCTGTGAACGAAGCAGAAATACATCGTGAGCAATCCGCAGTCATACTACCTGCAACGAAACGGAACCGAAGAAGGCCCTTTGACCATTGCACAGGTCAACCGCATGAAGCAGCGGCGCGAGATTGCCGCCGATACTCCCTGCCGCACAGCCCAAGAAATCGCATTTCACCGTCTCGACGAGGTGCTTCCCCACCTCAAAGACCAGCAAGCCGTCAACCCCGAAAAGATTGCGAAACTCAAACAGGACATTGCTACCCACGAGATTGCCAGCCTTACCAAAATGGCATTTGGTTCAGCCGCGCTTTTTTGGGCACCATTAGGCATCGGCGTCATCACCGCAAGCACCGCAATCGGATGCGGAGGAGTGTTACTATTCAAGCATCGCAAGCCGATTGGGCTTGTGGCGATGTTCCTTGGTGCTTCGGGCCTTTGCATGCGGTTTTACCGAGTCTTTTCCCGATGAACGAATCGCCTAACCAGATAGGATGAGAAGGCAGAAGGCTCGACGGGCGGTGCTCGTGGGGCTGGGATTTCTGCCTTTATGAAAAAAACATACTCTCTGCGTTCGGCCCCGGATGACGCCACGGCGGCTCGGGGGTGCGTCGGCGAGGATGACTTCAAGCCGGCCTTTGTCGTTCATTGGTGAGGTCCCGGACATCGCAACGGTTTCATGCGCAATCCGCGAGGGAAAAGGGCCGCGTCAGTTCCCGCCGTTGCCCAGCTTGGGTTTCAGTTCGCCAAGCTTGCGCCATTCGGCGTGGTGTTTGCCGGTGGTGGTGCCTATGAGCAACGGGGCGCGTCCGGCGATTTCTCGAAGGCTGGCAATCTTCCCGTCATCCACTCCAAGGTCGGAATCGAGCTTGCCGCCATCGCGTATGGTGTAAACCGCACCACTGAACCATTCCACAATCAGCGGGGGCCAGGCATTGATTTGTCTGCCTCGGACGTTGAGAACGATCGGTTTCGCCAACACCGTCGTCCACGGTTGAAAGGCCGCGACCGTGATGGTGATTCGGTGAGGTCCCGCTCCCTCAAGAGGGGTGACAATAGGAAGGCAGCCGTGGTTACGTTTGTTTACGTAGAGCTGCGTACTGTTTTCGGAACGCTCGTCCGGTTCGACCCGAACGGGTACCACACCGAGTATATACGTGCGCCCCGAGCGGTCGCTTGGCGTCACGTCGTAACCCTTCGGTGCTCCTTGGCCAACCGTGAACAAACCGAGTGCCGCCGTCCGCAAAACGACCTCGCCCGCAGCCATCCCGGAGACGCCTTTCCTGCTTACGATGGGATGGGTGCTACAGCCGGTGAAAATGGCTGGCAGCACGAACGCTGCGATGATGGCGGGAATGATCGTGTGGTTTTTCATTAGTAGATGGCCCACGGTACGACATGCACGGCGCCTGACGGAAAAGGACCGCTCTGGGAAGAGAAACCTGGGCGCGGCCCTCAATCGCCTCCGTTTCCCCACGCAGCTTTAAGCTGGCCGATCTTTCTCCAGCCGGGCTGCGTCTGGTCGGTCGTGGTCACGATCAGTAATGGGGTCTTGCTCACTGTTCCGGAGAGTTCGGTTGCGCGGCGTTTGCCACTGTTGCGATCATGATTCACAGTAGAAGTATCCCGCGCAGTGAAAATCTCACCGCTCAAACAGTCCACGATCACCGGGGGCCAGGCCTCGATCTCGGTTTGGCCGACCCGGACTTGAATGACTTCCGACAGCGTGAGCTCGTAGGGCTTGAACGCGGGGATCTCCAGCCTGACCGTATGCGGACCGGGCTTCGGAATTTTGACGACCCTCGGAAGGCAACCGTGGTTTCGTCCATCCACATAGAATTTCGTGCCATTGTCGTATCGGGGCATTTCAATGGGGATGATTCCGCCGAGGTAAATCCGGTCATGGAAGTCGAGATTGTCGAACCTGGCCTTAGGAGCACCACCCAAAACTCCCCCGCTGGCCATAGCGAATGCGAACCAGAGTGTCTCACCTCCCATCTCCCCCAAAGCTCTACCCGACACACCCTTTCGGGCAACAAGCGGCTGACTGGTGCAACTAGCGAGACCGCCCACCGCAACGCTTGCGGCGACAACCATTGTGATTAGACGGTTCCTCATGGCAGGAGAACCGGCGGTGTGTTTCTCGGCGCCCAGCCGGCCCAAGCTTCGAGCTGTTCATCGAGAGTAAGCTTCTGTTTTAGGCGGACGAATTCCTTCCGGCTG
Source organism: Verrucomicrobiaceae bacterium (assembly GCA_005791535.1). Lineage (GTDB taxonomy): Bacteria > Verrucomicrobiota > Verrucomicrobiia > Chthoniobacterales > Chthoniobacteraceae > SXWH01. The sequence goes on from SXWH01000227.1 coordinate 2,404, forward strand.
ACAATGCCGCGGCCATCGAAATCCAGAAACAGCGCGCGCCAGCGGGTATTTTCCGGGCCGCCCTCGAGAACGCCACCGTACCCAACCGCAAAAAAGAACCACCGGCCGCCCGGCAGTTCCCAAGGATACGCGATCGCCCGCACGCGGACGGAATCCCGGTAGCCCGTACCCAGCTTTTTGACCACCTCTGCGCGCGTCGTCTTACCCGTAGCGATGAAGTCCGCATCGCGCCCCGCGAGCGGTTTCCCGCTGTATGGTTTGTTGGAAAATGCAGGCACGTAGCCGACGCCCATACAGCCGCCAGACAACAGACTGACCGCTGCGATTGTGATGAGAGATGCGAGTTTCATGGAAGTATCACGGGCGGCGTATTTCTCGGCACCCAGCCCGCCCAGGCTTCGAGTTGCTCGTCGAGTGTGAGCTTCGGTTTGAGGCGAACGAACTCCTTCCGCGTGACAACGCCACGGGCATCGAAATCGACGAACAGCGCACGCCAGCGAAAGACCTCCTTCCAGTAGATACCCTGAGCCCCCTCGTTACTTTCCATAGGACCAGGGCTAACCGGGATTATGAACCACGATCCGCCTGACGTCTCACACGGATACGCGATCGCTTTCACCCACAGCGAGTCTCGGCACCCGGTGCCGAGCCTCTTTATCACCTCCGCCCGCGTCGTCCTCCCGGGGGTGATGAAGTCCACATCCCTACCTGCGAGCGATTTTCCGCTATACGGCTTGTTGGAGAGCGGCGGTATGTAGCCAATACAGCCGCCAAACAACAGACCGACCGCTGCGATTGTGATGAGAGATGCGAGTTTCATGGAAGTATCACGGGCGGCGTGTTTCTCGGCACCCAGCCCGCCCAGGCTTCGAGTTGCTCGTCGAGTGTGAGTTTCGGTTTGAGGCGAACGAACTCCTTCCGCGTGACAACGCCACGGGCATCGAAATCGACGAACAGCGCACGCCAGCGGGCGAAGTCTCCGCTTGATGCATCGCCGGAAGACCAATTCGCAATCGGAACAAATATCATCCCCCAGCTCACCCACTTTCCGCCGGGGAGTTCCCATGGATACGCGATCGCGGCGACTCGAATCGAGTCACGGTAACCCGTGCCAAGACTCCGGATAACCTCGGCCCGGGTGGTCGTGCCGGGCTTTATGAAAGTCGCATCCCGGCGCGGGATGACTTTACCGCTGACTGGCTTGTTTGAGAGAGGCGGGACTGCAATCACGCCGACACATCCCGTGACGCTGAATGAGACGAAGGAAACAAACACGACTGCGAGAGCTTTCATGGAGCAAGGCTAGTTTCCGGCGACCAGACGGTGATCGAGTGACTGAACGGAAGGCTCGACCTTCAGCACAGTCAGGGGTGAGCGATTCCAATTGTCCGGAATGGTGAGTGCCTTGCCCTCCTTCCCACTTTGCCATGCGTCCCGGCAGGCAGCGATTGAGGCCTCTTCGTCGCTATAGCCGTTGTCCCGATACGCATGCTCGCGTTGAGCCATGCTGGTCAGAGCGCGGCCGGATTGACTGGAATTAGTGACACAGCCGCCAAATAGAGCAGCCACGATGAGAAGTATGTTCGTCTTCATACCCGCTCATGCGAAAACGGCCGGGAGAAAGGGCCATCGATTCGCGATCTTTTTGCGAAAGTCATTTCAATCGGACTATCGCGTGCGCTGGATTTCGTCGAAAAGCCACGCCTTTGCAAAAGTCCAATACCGTTTTGCCGTACGTTCGCTGATGCCCATGGCTGCGGCCGCCTCGTGGATTTGCAAGCCGGCGAAGTAGCGGAGTTTCACCAACTCCGCCCGCTCCGGCGACTCCGCGGCGAGTCGATCCAGCGCGTCGTGAACCGCGAGGAGTTCGTCGTCGTCTTTCGTCGGTGCTGCGATTTCGATTTCATCCACGTCCAGACGCTCCTGTCCCCCGCCCCGCCGTGCGGCATTTTTGCGCCGTGCAGCCTCGACCAAAATACGCCGCATTGCCTCCGCGGCTGCGGCAAAGAAATGCGCGCGGTTTTGGAAATGCGCCTGCCCGTTTTCGTCCACAAGCCTCAGCCACGCTTCATGCACCAATGCGGTGGGCTGGAGCGTCTGCCCGGGCCGTTCCTGCGCCATTTTCGCCGCCGCGAGTTTCCTCAGTTCGGTGTAAATGAGGGGCAGAAGTTTGCCGGCTGCATCGACACTGCCATCCTGCATCGCGTTAAGAATGAGGGTTACGTCGGAGTTCATCTCGGATGGCAAAGCATAACACTGCGGAGAAACAGCCACGACATAATTAAAAGCATCCGGCCCGGCACATCAGCTATTTCGGGTCAGGCTTCTCCAGAACCAAAGGGCGTTCAAAAACCAAATCGAGCGCATCGAATCCGAAATCCATCGAGGAGGCCTCCGGATTCCGGTCCACTACTGAGATGCGGAGTTTGTGCGCGCCCTTGCTCAATTTTCGCTTTCCGAGATACCGGGGTCCACTCGGAATCACTCCGCCGGCACTGTATAAATCGATCACCCGTTCAAACGGCTTTCCATCCACGGCGACCTGGATTTTTCCGAAATTGGAAGCCCGCGTCGCGTGCAGAACAAAACTGTCCTCTTCGTCGTCCTTCACCTCAAACTCCCACTCGACCCAGGCACCTTCGACACCGTTTACCATCGCCTGCCGGCCTCCACTCCAATAGTCCGCGCCCCATTGACTCATGCTCATGACACTGGGCTGAGACTTCTCGTGAGCGATCACTTTGAGCGATTCACCGTCCAGGCGCGTGACGTTCTTTGCGGGTGGCTGAACGCGAACCCTGGCCGGCAAAGGAAGGACGGCTATCGTCGCAGCAGCCCGCAGCCGCTCGATGTGTTCGCGCATGCTGGTTTCCGTGCGCTTCCTGATTATCTCCGCCACCAATCCCCTACGCGCTTCCGCCATCATCTTTTCGGAAGCCCCCTTTTGAACGACATAGAGCACATAAGCAAAATCTCCGGATTCCAGCACCCCGCCGACTTGTCCGACCTCCTGCGAGTAGGCGGCCTTCGTAAGGGTTTCGTTCAGCGTGTTTCGGTCGAGATCCTTGTATTCGCCGAGTTCCAGCCCGTCGGGCTTCTTTTTTCCAAGGCGATCCCACAACGCGCCGAATCCATCCTTTGCCGCCTGCGTGCGCAGTTCGTCCAACATCGCCCGACCCGCAGCGGACTTCGGAGTTCGGAGGAAACGCAGGTGAATCACGTTTGCAAGCTCAGCAAGTTTGCCAGCGCTTTCTACGTGGATTTCCTCATCGGTCGGCGGCTTCACACCAGCGCTGCACTGCTCCTCCAGCGCTTTGTAAGTCATCCATTGCTCGATGAAGATCGGAAAATCTTCCTGAGTCATCGAAGCCCGGGTCAGCGTGGCCTGTAGTTTGGCGACATCGCCGCCGGAGAGTTGATTCATCGCTTTCTCCAGAAGTTCCCGTGATACCTTGCCGCCTCGCCGCTTGTAGTCCTGCTGAACCAGGCGAAGGGCGAGCAGCGCGTCCAGCATCGGAGCGGATTCCGTGGCCGGGGTTCCGTCAATCGTGGGACGCGCCACCACATGCCGGTCCAGTCTCAGCGCAGGTCCGAGGTTGTTAAGCCACTTCCGGCTGACGGGTTCGCCATTGACGATCGCTGCAGCGACCCAGGCGTCAGGTTGGTTCTGCTCAAGCACGCCGTCCAACCTGCGCTGAAACGCCGTGCGTCCGCCATTTTCCCAGAGATGAACGACGCGGGGAATCAGCGCATCGGCAGGCGTCATGGTCTTCAAATTGGAAAGCGCTTTTCGCCACTCCGCCACCTCGCCAGTAAACTCCGGTTCGAGCATTGCCACGAAAGCCTCAAATGATTCGGCATCAAACTTCGAGAGACCCTCCATCATTTCGCGCAGCAATTCCTCACCCTTGCCGCGGACGTTGAGCAACAGGCTCAGTTCCCTTCGCAAATCCTCGACCGAAGAACGCTCGCGAGCCCGCTGCAGAAATCGCCACGCACTCTTGGGATCCATTTTCTCAAGCAACTGCGCAGTCATGTAGCTGCCAAAAGGTCCCATGGACGGATCTTTGTACAACTCATCCAAGACCAACGGCGTGTACCGCGTATTGCCGGCCATGACATAAAAAATCTCGCGCCCGAGTTTCGCCGGCCACGCATCGGCAGGCCACATTTCCTGAGCCCATTGGAAGTATATCGGGCCAAACATGACCGTGAGCATTGAACTTCCTGCGGAAAGGTCGGGCGGAATCGAGAAAGCCCCGCTGTCATCCTTTTTCCCGTTCTTTTCCCGCGCAGCCATTTCAGACAGCGAACCAATGAACCGCTCGAACAGTCGCGAAGAAACCAGAACGCCTTTCGAATCCAAATCGAACGATTCCGCCACCATTTCGGTCAACTTCCGCACAATTGGCGCGGCGCTGATCACATCAAAAATGGACTCCCGTGCAAGCGACGCGGGATCGTGGCCCCGTTTCGCATCATCGAGCACCTTTCGAATGCGGGAGACTTCGCCGCTCTTTGCACGGAGGCGGGTCGTGAGTTTCCCAAATCCCGAATCCCCCAACTGGGAGGCCGAATCCATTTCGATGAGTTCACCGGTGGCCTCCACGAAACGGAAATTCACCTCCGCCTTCGAATCGGCAAACCAGACAGTTCCGTCTTCAAACTTCAGGCTTTCAGGCGAAACATCTGTCGCGTGCGCGCTCAGGGCAACGGGAGCGATCAGGACATCCGCCTTCAAACCCTGCTTCCCGCCCTGCGACACCTCGCCGACGCTGGAAACACCAAAGCTGAAATGCAGGGAAAACGGCTTCTCCTTTCGAAGTTCACTCCGTTCCGCAGGAATCAATCCAAGGTCAAATTGAAACGACCCGCTCCATCCGCCGAATTCCCGGGCGGCCGCACGCTTTCCGGATGCCGCAACCACCGCTCCGATTTCCGGACCCGAATACAGTCCCAACACCGGATCATGAGCGCGGGTATTCAGCAGCAAGGCCGTTCCTTCGGATGGCGATGTTCCCATCGCAAGTTCATCCCCCGCCGAATCGGAGAAGTTCAGGACGAACTCCCGCTTCACCAGTTCGGTCGTCATCCAGCCTGCCAGTTTCACAAGCGCCGCCTGGGCACGCGTAAGCGGCTCACGCAGCGGTTGCATTTCGGAGAACTCTTCGACATCCACGGTGATATCGACCTCCCGTCGCCCGTCACCGCGCTGCTTCGGCACGAGATCGAAATTGAGAAAGCGCGCCGAATTCCACAATGCAAGATTGGCATTGCGAATGGTTTCACTCGTGAATTTCGCACCCTTCTCCAAACCTGCAGCGGCAATAACTTCGGCGGCGCTGTCACGCTGATTGCCCACCACTTTAATTTCGCCAATCACAGCAGAAGGTTCTTCAGAGAGTTTGTAAATCAGTGCCACCTTGCCAGTCGCAGAGTCAGCCTCCATTTCCACATTCACTTTTGTCAGGAAGTCGCCTTGCTCAGCGAGGATTCTCGCCATCTCCGAGCGCGCGTTTTCGAGTGCCGACGGATCGAACGAGAACGGTTTGCCTACTTCCCAAAAAATGTGCGACTTGGAAGCCGATCTCGAAAAATCCAGCGAACCGAGCACCGAGTTGTTCTTCGGCGAGAGGTCGATAACGCCGGTATTCTCTGCTCCCAACGCAAATGACGGCACCCGCTGGCCGAGCTTTTTTATCGATGCTTCCAATTCCGTGCGGCGCTTGGGAGCGGAGCGCTTTGCGACGAATTCCGTGACACGCATCGCGAGTTCATTGGTCGGGGGATTCGGCTTTCCGGTGAGAGCAGCGACGAGTTTGCCAGCGGGAATCGCTTCCGTCCCGAGGACCCGGATCTCACCCTTCACGAAACGCGGCCCTTCCTCCACTTGAACGAACAGTTTAGCCCCATTATCAGATGGTGCCGCCGACACCCGGGCATCCCGAAAGCCAGCGTCGCGATACCCGCGCCGAAGTAGCGCCTGCACCGTCGACGCGTAGTTATTGAACGGTGCCGAGGGATGGGCGGCCATAAGATACTCGTACGTCCCGGCAAGCGCGAAACGAAGATCGTCCGCCGGAAAGGTTCTGTTGCCGGCAAACTCGATGACGGATGTTACGCCAAGTGCGCCCACGAACTTGCGCTCTTCCGGCATTCCGAGTCTGGAACGGAGGGCATCCGCGGATGTCGCAACACGAACCACGTCCGCGCCCGCTGCATCCTGCGTTTTTGAGTACTGAACGCGGGCGGATTCGTATGCCGACAGCGCTTCACGCTCCCGCTTCGCAGCCTCGAACGAACGCGCAAGGCGTTCGAGGAACTGCCCGCGAATCGAAGGACTGAGTGGCGGAGATTCGACCGCCGCCTGCAATTCCAGAAGTATTTCGAGGGCATCGCCGGCGTGGCCCGACGCGTGCATGGCGTCGGCGAATTGCACCGCGAGCAAAACAATGTCGGGCCGGATATCCCCAAGGGCCTTGCGCAAGGCGGAATGCCCGGCACGAAAAAGGGCGACAGCCTCGTCCTTCCGACCCTGCTTCGCGATCGCAAACCCAAGTTCACATTGAATCAAACCCAGCGCCGGGTGATCGCCGCCGGCGTCCGCCCGGACTTTTGCGAGAACATCCCGCAGCAACCTTTCCGCCGCCGCAAAATCGCCGCGATTACCCGCAGCGGCGGCTTCGGTCATCAGGGGCGTGATATCAAGCGGTGCAGAAGCCACGTCCGCGGTAAGGTCTCCGCATATAACGGAAAGGCATGTGATGAGGATCCGGTGGGTTTTCATTTATTGTCGGCGTTCGGTTTTTTGCGGGCATTTTCCGCGCGTCTCAAAATGTTGGAGATGTCGTGTTTTTTCAGCGCCTCGGCACGCTGGCCCGGGGTGGTGTAATTCAGATCCCGCGCATTGAGATTTGCGCCGGCTTCCACAAGGATCTGCACAATCTCCGGCGTCGAACGCTCGACCGCGAGATGCAGCGGCGTCCACCAGGATAAATCGACCGCCTCCATATCCGCGCCCGCCTTCAGAAGGCTGCGAATCATTGCCGGATGCGAATTGGAGACCGCCCAATGCAACGGAGTCGCACCTTTGTCGTCCTTGGCATTGAGCGCACTGCCGCGCTCTATCAAAAGGGTCGCAACATCCACCTGTCCGGCACTGGCGGCGAGATGCAGCGGCGTACGGGCCTTTGGGAAGAGCGCGTCGAGACTCCCGGCCCGCGCAACCGGAACCGGAGCCAAAGATGGCGCGGCTCCCGGCGTTTCGAGAAGAAGCCGGACCACGTTCGCCTGGCCGGTGAGCACGGCTCTTTCAAACGGCGTGAAATCATCGCCGTTGACAGCGGCGGGTTTTGCGCCGCGGGCCAGCAACAGTTTTACGATGTCCACATCCCCGCCCTGCGCCGCCAGATGGAGGGGGGTGTCACCTGCGGCATTTGTCGCTCCGAGCGGAGCACCCGCATCGAGCAAGATCCGGACGCAGCTCAGATACGCTGGATCATCACCAGACTTCGGACGCCGGAACGTGTTTCCGCTGGCGAGCTTCCCGTGAACATCGTCAATCCGTCCCTTCCGCTCCCAATATCCCTTGCCGTATGCCGCCATGTGGAGCGCGGTGTTTCCTTCGATTCCGGCCTTCGCCGGCTCGGCGCCTGCCTTGAGCAGCAACTCGAGAAGCTCCGCCCATCCCATCGCGGCCGCACCATGAGCGGCGGTATTGCCCTTCACGTTTTCTCCTTTCACGTCAAACCCCTCGGCAAGCAACAGCTTCACGACCGGGATCTCATTGCCCCCGGCCGCAATCATCAGCACATCTGCACCTTCAGCGTTTTTGGCCGCGCGTTTGGCTCCTTTTGAAAGTAGCAATTGAACCACATCAACGTGTCCAAACTCGGCTGCGCAGCCGAGAGGCGTGTAACCATACGGGTCCGCCGCTTCCATGCTTGCCCCGCGCGCCAGCAATTCGGCAACTGCCGCAAGATTTCCGTTCCACGCGGCAACTAGGAGAGGTGTCCTTCCAAATTCGTCCTTCGATTCGATATCCGCGTTCGATCCGATAAAACGGGCGATGTCCGACACAGTCCCCCGCGAAGCTGCTTCATGAATCGTCTTCACCGCTGTCCCCGCCCGTTCTGTTTCGGGAATGTCGCGGGCCGGGGATTGCGGCCAAATGCGCCGTATTCCAAAGACCGACAGCGCAATCAGCGCAGCGGCGGCGAGCACCACCAGCAAGCGGCGAGCGTCCGGGCGCGATTCGATCTGCTCCATCCGTGACTTGATTTCACTCGCGTGCTGATATCGGCGGGAAGGCTCGCGTTCGAGCGTGCGCAGGACGATTTCGTCCAGTCTCACGTCCACTTCGACCCGCTTTGACGGGGCCTCAAATTTCCCCATCGGCAGCTCACCGGTAAGCATTTCGTAGAAGACCACACCGAGCGAGTAGATGTCGGCACGGTGGTCCACGTCGCCCGGCGAGAACCGCTGCTCGGGCGCCATGTAAGACGGCGTCCCCACCACCTGCCCGGCGGTTGTCAGCGACTCCTCATCGGCTTTCGGGCTTACAATTTTCGCGAGCCCGAAATCAGCAATTCGCACCCGGCCTCCCCGATCGAGCAGGATGTTCGAAGGCTTTATATCCCGATGCACGACACCGCGGCTATGGGCGTATTCGAGCGCATCACAGAGTTGCCTCACGATTCCCAATGCCTGTCCGGGAGCGATGTTTCTTGAATCCATCGCACGGCGCAAATCCACGCCATCCACGAACTCCATCGACAGGAAGCAATAGGGCCCCGACTGCCCGTAATCGTGAACCGTGATGATGTTCGGATGACTCAACAGCGCCATCGCCTGCGCCTCACGGATGAACCGGTCCGTGTAGCTTTTGCTGCTGCCGAATGATTCCGGGAGAATCTTGATCGCCACAACCCGATCCAGACTCTTTTGCCTCGCCTTATACACCTCCCCCATTCCTCCCCTTCCTATCAGTTCGATGAATTCAAACTCCGGAAACGCTTCGGAAATCGCGGACATCCTCGCTCGAAAGATTTCGGCTTCGTTTTCCGCGAACACCCCCGCCGCAGGCGTATCGTCCGCTCCAAGCGTCTCCTCCATGAAGGTCTGCGCCGCTTCGTGGGCGGCGACCAGCCTGCGGACTTTACCGACAAGCTCAGGATCATCACCGCATTGTTCCAGGATGAAAGCGTCCCTCTCTGCCGGATTGCGCTCAATCGCGGCATCGAAGATCGTTTCGAGGCGGGAAGTTCCGTTCATCGGTGATTTCTCAGGCATCGTATGGGGCAATGCGCAATCCGCGAGGGAAAAGGGCCACGCCCTACGCACTTTCCCACCTCACCAATTGTTCGGACCTCGAATTCCGACGAAACTCAGGAGCTCCCCGGTCCTTACGGCAGGTGCCACAATGCGGGCCTCGCCGGCATCAATCGTTCAACAAGCCGACGCCATGGCGCGAATTGAAGGCATTGATGGCGAAGGTGCTTTCTCTGCGGCGGGCACTCGACATCCTGAATGTGGGACACCTCGGTTTACGCCAGCGCTCTCGAACAACGCTCTATTGAAGCGCCAGTCGGACGACAAGAGCGACGGTGAAAAGCAGCGGGACGCCGGTTGCGATGAGGGTGCAATCCAGCTTAGTCGGGTTTTGCGGGCGGCGGAGGATGATGAGCAGGAGCATCACGGTGTACGCGGCGAGCGCGGCGAGCAGGCTGGGGATCCATACGCCTTGGTCGATTACGACGGAGCCGACAAGGCCCAATCCGAGGGCCCGGATGACGCCACGGCGGATGGGGGCGCGGTAGCGTCCGCTGAGGCGGGCATGGGATGGAAGGCTCAGCGACTCGCGCTCAGAGCTTGATGACTTCGTATTTGCGCGGGGCGGGTTGGTTGGCTTTGTAGATTTCATCCTCCATGCGGCGGGCGTCTTCCAGGAGTTTGGCGACGTCGCTCTTCATTTTGGTGTGCCATGTTTCGAAGTCGCTACGTTTGGCATCGAGGTCGGCGGCTTTGGCGTCCTCGGCTTTTTTGAGGTCGCGGCGTTTCATTTTGAGCTGCGCGAAATTATTGCGGATGTGCTGGTAGGTTTTTTCGTTCCGCTCCTTGTTGAGCATGGCGACTTTGAGG
>SXWH01000228.1 GCA_005791535.1 Verrucomicrobiaceae bacterium
CAGTCGGCAGTCGGCAGTCGGCAGTCGGCAGTCGGCAGTCGGCAGTCGGCAGTCGGCAGTCGGCAGTCGGCAGTCGGCAGTCGGCAGTCGGCAGTCGGCAGTCGGCAGTCGGCGGTGGGCAGTCGGCAGTGGGCAGCGCTGGCGGCTACTGACTACTGACTACTGACTACTGACTACCGCCTACCGCCCACCGCCCCCCGCCCCCGCCCCCGTAGTTGCGGACCACCGCTTTGTGGTGTAGCTCGGCGGGGTGCGTTCGTTTTTCCTCGCGATGATTGTTCGTTTCTCCCGGCTGGCTGGGCTGGCCGGGGTGTTTGCTGCGGCGGTGTCGCCGCTGGGGGCGCAGACGCCGGGGCCGGGGTGGGCGCTGAATTGGAGCGATGAGTTTGACGGGGCGGCGCTGGATACGACGAAGTGGAGCATCACGACCGGCGCGCGGCGCGATGCGCAGAATGTGGCGGCGGCGGTGGCGGTGGCCGGCGGGGCGATGACGATTTCGACGTATACGGAGGGCGGGGTGCATAAGACGGGGTTCATCGGATCGAGCGGGAAGTTCGATAATGCGTACGGGTATTGGGAGGCGCGGGTGCGGTTTACGTCGCGCGACGGGATGTGGTCGGCGTTTTGGATCCAGTCGCCCACCATTAATAATACGGGGAATAATCCGGCGGCAAACGGGACGGAGATCGATGTGGTGGAGCATCGGAACAAGGATAGCGCGGGCACGGTGATCAATAATCGGACGGTGACGAATATCCACTGGGACGGCTACGGGGCGGACCATAAGAGCATCGGGAGCGGGCTGGTGAATAATCCGGGGGCGACGGGGCTGCAGGGGAACTGGCACACGTACGGGGTGCTTTGGGAGCCGGGGATTCAGCGTTTTTATATCGATGGCGTGGAGGTGTGGTCGCAGACGACGGCGGTGTCGCAGATTAATCATTTCATTTACCTGACGAGCGAGGTGGAGACGGGCGGCTGGGCTTACAACATCCCGGCGGGCGGTTACGGGACGCTGGGGTCGGCGACGAATGCGAAGATGGAGGTGGATTATGTGCGGTTTTATTCGCGCGCGGAGCGGGTGGGGAACGGGGCGTTTACGAATCGCGTGGGGAATTGGGATCCGGCGGGGAATTCGTCGTGGTCCTCGACGGGCGGTCGCAGCGGCGGAGGCGGCGGGCGCATTAATCCGCAGACGACGTCGGGCGCGAACTTCGAGCAGACGGTGGCGGGGCTGGTTCCGGGCGTGCCGTATGTGCTGACGGGCTGGGGCACGGTGGGCTCGGCAGCGTGGCCGGATATTCGAATCGGCGTGAAGAACCACGGGGGCGCGCAGGTTTACGATGCAATCAGCAGCACGGGATTCACGGAGGCGGAGGTGCCTTTTACAACGGGGATGACGAATACGTCGGCGCGCATCTTCGCGTGGGTGCCGACGCAATGGGGCGATGCGTACGCCGACGACATGCAGGTGCGGCGCGCGGCGGCGGTGATGGACGCGGGATTCGAGTCGGGGGTGGAGGATGAATTTTGGGCGCCGTACGGCGATACGCTGGTGCATTCGTGGCAGCCGGTGCGGTCGGGCGGTTATGCGTTCCGCTTTAACAATCCGGCGGCAGATCGCGGGCTGGAGCAGATCGTGCGCGGGCTGACTCCGGGGGCGACTTACCGGCTTTCGTGCTGGATGCGCACGGACAATCAATCGCTGCAACTCGGCGTGAAAAACCACGGCGCAGCGCAGACTTCGACGAGCAAGACGGGCACGGGCAATACGTGGACGAAGCACACGCATACGTTCACGATGGGTGCGGCTTCGACGAGCGCGACGGTGTTTGCGTATATTCCATCGACGGCGGCGAACAGCGTGGTGGATGTGGACGATTTCTTCCTCGCGGAGTCGCTCGCAGCAGAGTGGACGGCGACGGACGTCGGCACCGTAGGCCTCGCGGGCGAAAGCGGGATACGCGGCGGCCGCTGGGTGTTGCGCGGCGCGGGCAGCGATATCTGGGGCACGGCGGACAGTCATCGTTTTGTGCAAAAGAGCCTGACAGGCGACGGCGCGGTGACGGCACGGCTGCGGAGTTTTGAGACCGACCGCACGACTTCAAAAAGCGGCGTGATGATGCGCGCCTCACTCGCCGCGGATGCGCAAGTGGTGCATCTCGGCTGGCGCGGCGACGACCGCATGGAAACCATCCGCCGGACAGCGACCGCCGCAAGCGCGACCGGCGACCTCGGTGCCGTGGGAAGCCGCGTGGAGTGGGTGCGGATTCATCGGCGCGGCAATGTGTTCACCACGCTGCAATCCGCGGATGGAGTTACATGGACACCGCTCGGCGCGGCACAGACCATCGCGATGCCCGCGACGATTTTCGCCGGACTCTCCGCCTGCGCCGCGACGACAACCGACTGGACGGAAACGAGCGTGGAAAATCTGAGCGTCGCAGCGGACGCAGCACCGACCATCGCAGCGCCGGCAAACCAATCCATCAGCGAAAACTCCGCGACCTCGGCGCTGGCATATACCGTGGGCGATGACTTTACCGCGGCAGCATCGCTCACGGTGACGAAGGCATCTTCCAACACGACGCTCGTGCCCGCTGCAAACATCGTCCTCGGCGGAAGCGGAGCGAATCGCACGGTGACGGTTACGCCAGCGCTGAATCAAAGCGGGACGACAACCATCACGCTCACCGTGAGCGACGGCGTGCTGACGACGAGCGATACATTTGTGCTCACCGTCGTGGACCTGACCACGCCGGTAACGGTGACAGTTCCCATCGCCACAAGCGCAGACGACGCCGAGGAATCCGCAGCGGGCGCCGTGAGCCTCACGAGCACGGACATCGAACTCGTGGACGACGGCGGCTTGCAAACGGTCGGCCTGCGCTTCGCCGGACTGAACATCCCGCAAGGCGCGGTGATTAGCAGCGCGACGATTCAGTTTAAGACAGACGAAGTGCAGAGCGAGGCGACTACACTCGACATCGCCGCGCAGGCCGCAGACACAGCGCCCGTTTTCACAACAACCGCAAGCAGCCTGAGCAGCCGCGCAATCACGAATACAACCGTCCTCTGGCAGCCAGCCGCTTGGAACACCATCGGCGAAGCGACCGCCACGCAGCGCACACCGAACCTCGCAGCGCTCGTTCAGGAAATCGTCTCGCGCCCCGGCTGGGCGAGCGGGAACGCGATTGCATTCCTCATCGAAGGAACCGGCCATCGCACCGCGGAGGCTTTCGACAAAGCCGGCGGCGTCCCGGCGACGCTGAGCGTGACGTATTCCGTGCAATCGAACGCGACTTTTGCGCAATGGATGACCTCCTTCCCCGCGCTCACCGGCAACAACGCCCTAAGCACCGCGAACCCCGACGGCGACGCATTTAACAACCTGCTCGAATACGCCCTCGCCACCAGCCCAGCGCAGTCAAACGCCGCGTCATACAGCATCGCACAGCAAGGCAACACGCTCATCTTCACCTACACCAGACCGAGCGTCGCACCCGACCTCACGTATGCCGTTGAGTGGAGCCAGACGCTCGCCGCCGCAAGCTGGAGCACCGCCGGAGTCACGCAGCAAATCCTCAGCGACAACGGAACCATCCGCACGGTAAAAGCCATCGTCCCCGCAGGCACGGCCGCTCTATTCCTCCGGCTGAAAGTCAATTCGCCGTAAACGACGAACGCTGGGGACAAGCTGTTCCCACGGAGACGTTCTAGGCGCTTGACTCTCCCATATTGCCGTCGCAGAACTCCCGAAAACATGAAAGCACTCTCCATTATCTCCGCAGCAATTCTCCTCACCGCATCCGCCATCGCCGAGGTGCCAAAATGGGGCAACGACGTCAGCAAGGCCGTATCGCAGGCCGGCCGAGAAAAGAAACTGGGATTCATCCTTATGGGCCGCGAGGCCTGCAGTAACTGCCAGGCAACCAAGGCCCTCGTGAACGAAGGAAAAGTTCCGGTCACAGCCGACGCGTTCGTCATCGCGGACATCAATGTGGACGACCAAAGGGCTCAGGCGGAATTCAACAAGAAGTTCAAAAAGGAATCGTTCGGCAATACGCTTCCTTTCGTCGTGATCACCGACAGCAAAGGAAAAGCGCTCGCCAGCTATAGCGGATTCAAAGACGCCGCAACACTCACGACGATGATCGAAGACGCGAAGAAGAAGGCTCCGGCCGCGAAGTAGCGCCTTGACGAACAGCAAGCCGGCCTTTCGGCGACCATTCCGAAAGCCAAATGATCGACTTCCGTCTTAAAGGATTGCACCCTGCACCCGTTTGAGCGCCTCTGAAACAGCCGTGCTTTGCGGCGCAAGCCGGGATGCCTCGCTTAGATGTTGCACGGCCTCCTTGAATCGGCCGTCCCTTTCCAAGAGCAACCCGTATTGGTAATGAACCTGCGGGCTCGCCATCTTTCCCTCGATCATTCTCACAAAAACCGCCTCGGCTGAGGCGGTTTCTCCTGCCGCCGATAGAGCTGTGGCGTAATTGCATAAAGTAAACGGCTCGTTCGGGCGAAGAGAGAGGGAGTTTCGGAAATCCCGCGCAGCCAGCTTATGATTACCTTCGCGCATATGCACTGCGCCGAGTTCATTCCAGCAAATCGCGTTTTCAGGGAAAATCCTGAGCGAAGCCTCCATATACTCAATTGCCTTCTTCGTATCGCCAGACCGGACGTAAGTGTAGGCCAGATGCTCATAAGCCATCGCGTTATTCTGCGTCACCATCACAGCATGGGAAAACAGAGTCCGGCTGTTTTCCCACTTGGAGACCTGCGATGCGGTCGCGATTCCCAAAACCGCGAGCACAATTCCTGACGCTGCCATCTTCCATCGTGAAAGAGCTGGCAACACGGAGTCTATAAGAAAGACTCCGCTCATAAAAACACCCACCTGCGCGAAGTAAAGGAAGCGGTCCGCGCGCGCTTGGGAACCAACCTGCACGAGGCCCAGATTCGGCACCAGCATTCCGAGAAACATGAGCCAGCCGATGAGCAGGTATGGATGTCGGCGCCATTTCCAGACTGCGATACCCGTAATCGCAAGCAGGGCCGCCATAATCCAAAGTGCCGGAGTCCATTGCGCCACGCCGGGATGCGGGTAAAACACCGCCAGTTTCGCCGGCCAGACAAGGTCACGGAGATACGCACCGTAGGAGCACAGGGCGTTCGTGATCCGCGCATCGAGCGGGAGCGTCTCGAGACTGAGGACCGAATTTCGCGACTTTGTCGCCTGAGTCGCAATGAAGGAGATGACGCCCGAGAGCGCGAAGAACGGCAGCTTTTCGAGGACTAAACGCGGCCATCGCACCAACCCAAATCGCCGCAAAGGCCAGCCATCCAGGAGCAAAAGGACACACGGAAAAGTGACCGCCATCGGCTTTGCGAGCAGCGCCGCACCGAACGCGCCGAGCGCCCCCCACCAAAAGGCTTTCCTCCCCTTCTCCGCCCACCGAATCCAGAGAAAGAGCGCGAGCATGAAGAAAAACCCGCAAAGAACGTTCTTTCTTTCAGCAACCCACGCCACGGATTCAACATTCACCGGGTGAAGGCCGAAGAGCATCGCGACCATGGCCGATGGCCAGCGACGCTGGGTCATCCGGCTCAACGCAAGGAAGAGAAACACCATCGCACCGATGTGCCATAGGACGTTCTCGATGTGCATCGCCATTGGATTCAGACCGAAAAGAGCGACATCGGTCATAAAAGAGACCGTCGTCAGTGGCACCCAAAGACTCGCGTGCGGCTCCGTGAACGCCTTCGTCACGCCGTCCACCGTCAATCCGGCTCGGACCGTCGAATTTTCAAATACATGGCTCGTGTCGTCGAGGTGGACGAAATCGCAATGCATTACTCCCGAAAATACGACAAAGACCAACGCCGCCATCGCGAGTGCGATGGAGCGGATGCTGGTATTCTCGGTCACGGTCGGGCTGGGCTGCATTCTGCACGGGCAAATAGCAGCTTTCCCGCCACGTCTCGGGGGTTGTGTCCGGGCGGCGACAGAAGGCATTTTTCATCGGGAATGAAAGCCGCGCTTGTCAGCGGGGGCTGAATCCGCAAACTTTCGCGATCCATGCCATCTGTTTTAATTCCAACACCGCTTCGCAAACTCACGAACGAACTTTCCGAGGTCAGCGCCGCCGGCGCGAGCGTCGGCGAGGTTATCGAGAACCTCGACAAGGCTTTCCCCGGCATCAAGGACCGCATTTACGATGAAGCGGGCGAAGTGCGCCGGTTCATTCTCATTCACGTCAACGGAGAGGACATCCGTTTTCTCGACGGCGTTAAGACTGCCGTGACCGATCGCGACGAAATCAGCATCACGCCCGCGCTCGCCGGGGGCTAGAAAATTCCCGAAGGCTGGCGTTGACAGGGACGGCGGGGTCGTTATTGTCCTCACCCTTTTTCATCACTTTCTTTTATGCCTAAACGCACATATCAAGGTTCCAAGCGCACCCGCAAACAACAGTTCGGTTTCCGCGCTCGCATGAAGACGAAGAACGGTCGCGCGACTCTCTCGCGCCGCCGCCAGCGTGGACGGAAGCGCCTCCTGCCGAAAGGCGTCGAGGTGCATTTCGCACGTCATACGCTGGCCTGAGTCCCACCCAGCCAGACTCAAACTTTCGCCAGGACGCGGCGGACGATTCCACGAATCGCCCGCCGCGTCTGCGCTTTCCCGGAAAAGCACGGATGAACCTCGCATCGGAGTTTGCGCGGGTCAGGACGGAAGGCGCTGCGGTTCACGGGAAACTGATGCTGCTTGGGGTTTTGAAAAATGTGGACGCCAAGCCGGCGCGCATCGGGTTCATCACTTCGAAAAAAGTCGGTGGCGCAGTAGAGCGCAACAGGGTCCGACGGCGATTGCGCGAGATTGTGCGGCTTGCGCGACCTTCACTGCTGGACGGAACGTGGATCGTCGTCATCGCCAAGCCGCGCTCGGCTTCTGCGGGAACCTCGGCGTTGCGCGAAGAGTGGTCCGCTCTGGCAAAACGCGCGGGGGTGGTTGCATGAGATGGGCCATCTGCAAACTGCTCCGCGGCTACAAACTTTTCATTTCGCCGCTGCTTCATGCGCTCGCACCGGGAGCCGGCTGTCGCTTTGAACCGACGTGCTCCGAATATTTCGCTGGCGCAGTCGAGAAACACGGCGTCCTCCGCGGAACCCGCCTCGGAATCCGACGCATCTGCCGGTGCAATCCGTGGTGCGAGCCCGGATATGATCCGGTACCGGATGTCGAAAATTTAAACCCTCCGCGTGACAATTCCCCACAAACCGCTAAACACGCCGCCCCTCCGGAACGACCGCACACAAACCGCTAATTTATGGATCGCAAAGCCATCGTTATTCTCATCCTCGTCGTCGGGGGCTACTTCGGATACCACTACGGTGTTTACATGCCAAAGTACCGCGACTGGCAGGTAAAGCAGGCCGCATGGAAAGCCGAGCAGGCCCGCATTGAGGAGGAAAAGAAAAAGAACGCGCCCGCGGAGGCACCGGCGGTCGAGGCTCCTGCGGCATCCGGACAAGCAGCAGCGCCCGCAGCATCGGCGGTTCCGGAGATTCGTTCGGCCGCACCGGCCATGCCGCCTGTCACGCTTTCCAGCGTTCCCGGAAGCGTGGAATACGGGTTCACCGCGGAGGGCGGCGGCATATCGCGTGTCCTGCTTAAAAAACACCTCGAAGACAAGGACCGCGGCACCATCGTGACGCTCAATGAATTCGGAACCATCCCGATTGGCGCACTTTCAGAAACCGCGGGCAATGAGGCGTTCGTCAAGCTCCCGTGGACGATGCAGGTCGACGAAGCGAAGCGTGTCGTGACCTTCGAACGCGCAGACGACGCCAAGAAGATCAAGACCGTCAAAAAGTTCACCCTCCCGCAAAACGACTCCCTGAAAGACGAATACGTTGTCGGGCTCGAAATCACCTATACCAATACCGGCACCGGCCCGATGATGGTTCCTTCGAATTACCTCCACCTCGGCAGTTGCTCGCCGCTGCGGCAGGACGACATGCCGCTCTACCAGACGTTCAACTGGTGGCAGGACGGCACGAATCACTCCACCACTTCTGATTGGTTCGGCGCGGGCGGGTTCCTTTTCTGGAGCCATCCGGAGCGCCCGGAATACCGCCAGTCGAGCGAACAGATTCGCTGGGCGGCGGTAGCGAACCAATACTTCACCACGCAGGCCGTCATCCTCAGCGAACAAGGCTCCACAGAGGAAACCCTGCGCAAAACCCTCGGCAGCACCGTATGGGCGAAACGCTCGGAGATTTCCGCAGACGCATGGCGCGCGGCAAACCACGCGCTGACCAGCAGCCATCGCCTTTACCGCGTGGACGGCGCCATCGCGATGCCGGAAATTGCCCTCGTCCCCGGTGCGAGCGAGACACGCCGCATTCAACTCTATGCCGGCCCCCGCGAACTCCGCCGCCTGCGGCTTTTCGACAACCACGAAAGCGATGTGCTCGACTACGGATCATTCCTCGGAATCCCCACCGGAGCTTTCAGCAAACTCCTCCTGAACTCGATGAACTGGCTCTACTCCAAAGTCGGCAGTTACGCCCTCGCCATCATCCTCCTCACCATCATCGTCAAAGCCATCCTCTGGCCGCTCCAAAGCAAGGCCAACAAGAACATGAAGAAGATGGCCGAGCTCAACCCCGAGATCAAACGGATCCAGGAAAAGTACAAGGAAGACCCGGTGAAGTTTCAACAGGAGATTGGGAAAGTGTGGAAAAAAGCCGGCGTCAATCCCCTCTCGGGATGCTGGCCCATCTTTATCCAGATCCCGATTTTCATGGGCTTTTACAACATGCTCGGAAAAGCCGTCGAACTCCGCCATCACAGCTTTTGGTGGGTGAAAGACCTCTCGGCTCCGGACACCATTCTGCGCATCATGGGCCTCCCCATCAACCCGCTGCCGCTCTTGATGGCTGCCACCATGTTCCTCTCGATGAAACTTACCCCGAGCACCGGCGACCCGATGCAGCGGAAAATGTTCATGCTCATGCCGCTCATCTTCATCGTCATGTGCTACAACTTCGCCTCCGCGCTCGCGCTTTACTGGACGGTTCAAAACATCATTTCGATCGTGCAAATCATCGTCAACAAGCGTATGACCCCTCCAGCCGGAAGCGTTGAGATCATTCCGGCGAAGTAAACGCATCGCCCTATGAATCCATCGCCCAAGGAACTCCTCGACACCATGCTCGGTCACCTCGATTTCGCATTCGAGATCAAGGAAATCCCCTCCGGCAGTGGCATCACGCTCCAGATTTACACCCCGGAGAAGGAGCGGCTCATCGGTCGCCGCGGCGAAGTTCTGGAAGATCTGCAGTTGCTGCTCAACCGCATGATCACTTCCAAGGATCCGAAAGCCCCGCGAGTCACCGTGGACGTGGAACACTACCGCGAAATGCACGACGACGCCCTCATCGCCCGCATCCGGCAGATGGCCGACATCGTGCGCGCCACAGGACGCTCCTACCAGCTCGAGCCGATGAACAGCTACCAGCGCCGCATCGTGCACAACGCCTTCAAAGACGATCCGGAAATCATGACTTGGAGCCCATCGGACGAAGCGCGCATCAAACGCATCACTCTGCGGAAAAAGTAACGCGCAGCACCGCGAAACTCACTGCGCGGAGCGTCGCAGGACGGCCAGTCGATCGAGCAGCAAAGCGAGTTCATCCACGTAGCCGGCATCGCAAGAAAGAGATTGCTCAAAGATCGAGTTCAAGCGCTCCGTAAGGGCGTCGGACAACAACCACTCCCCGACCCGCGTTGCGGAGTCCGCATTCCAGAAACCGCCGCTCAACGTGCCTTTCCGAATCAATGTGACCGTATTGTCGTCGATGAAGTTCCTCATCTTCTCGTAGCCCGGCGACCACCGGCACTGCTCCCAATCCCTCAGGAACGGCTCCAATTCGCAGCCCGCAATCCCAAACGAACCAAGCCACCCATCCAGATGGAATACTGCATCCTCATCCGAGATGCACACTCGCCAAATCGCCTGAATATATCGCTCCACCGCGACTCTCTCGACCGCCGGCCACTCCCGCCAGTTTGCCATGGCGAGTTTTAGGAAGACACCGTAGCATTCGACCGGCGCGGCAAAATTCTCCACCGAAAGTTCCAGAATGCGCGGAAGGAAGTGTTTGAAATCGCGCACATCGCCCCACGTCGTAAGAACCTTCCGTGAGAACCGCCGAAGGTCATCAGCGCTCAAACGCTCCAGCGGGCGCGAAAACAGCACGTTCACATCCTCCGCTTTCACACAACAAGGACATCCAATCGGATGCCCCGAAGACCGGTACGGCGCGAACACGCGATAAAGCTCGTGAACCGAGGCAGCCAATGCCTTCCGATTGATGTCCATGTTCTCTCCAGAATCCGAATCCATTGCGCCGGAAACCCGTTTCTACCGCGGCTGGCGGCCCAGTATCTCGTGGGCGGCCTTTAGCAATGAATCGTCACCTTTCGCGTCGCCAGCGATGTGCCAGATCATCACGCCTGCCAGCTCCTTCTCGAGCGCCATCTTGCACTTTGCCTGGATGGTCGGGATTCCGTTGTAATAAACGACGCTTCCGGATTCATCCCGCTGCGCCGCACCCGGCCAGCGGGCTGCGATCTCACCGAAATCGAATTCGCGCCGCTTGGCGGCATCGGCGCCAAATGCATACCCGTAAAACGGCAGACCGAGCGTGGCCTGCGATGGCTTCAACCCGCGGGCAAGCCACCACTCCAGATTCTCGCGCGCAAACTGCATTGAGGAATGCTGCCCCGGCTTGCCGGGAGCCCACGGTCCTGTCGCGTCATAGGCCATGATGTGAACGAAATCAAAATGCGCGAGCGCGCTCCGCGGCACCTGCGCGCCGCCGTAACCTTTCGAAAGCGCAGCCGTGAGCAGCAAACCCCGCGCTTTCAGCGCAGCGGAAAGACTTGCGATAAAAGGCCCGTAGGCATCGGTAATCGCAGGCCCTTCCAGGTCCACATCCACGCCGTCGAACCCGTGCTTTCCCGCGAATTCGACCAGCGCGGCTGCAAACGCGTCACGTCGTTCCGCCGAAAGCAAAGCAGCATAGCGCGCCCGCATCGCGGCGTCCTCCGAAGCGCCGCCGCCACCGATGGACACGAGCACTTTCACACCGTGCCGGTGCGCGGCCTCAATCAACGGAGCAAGCTTCCCGTCGAGTTTCAGCGTCCCCGCCTCGTCCGCCGGATTCAAAAACGCGATATTGATGTGCGTGAGTTTTTGGAAATCGAGACTCTCCGTGAGCGTTTGAATATTGGACCAAAGCGGAACATACCCCGCGACAACAGGGCGCTCCCTCGCGTGAGAAAGGGAAGCGAGCGCGAGGGTTGCGACGAGAAGACTTCGGAGCATGACGTGGACTTCGGGCCTACAAAGCCGCGCCGCATCAACAACATCAAGCCAGCAATCAGTCACATACAACGCTCGACGGAGTACCAAAACGGCGCACTGAGCGTTCTCGCACCATCCTACACTTTTGGTCATGTTTGAAACATGCACGATTTCCTCGGGTTTATCGGAGGGCACTTCTGGCTCATCTTCGCAGCAATGCTGGGTATTGTGGCGTTCAAGACACTCCTCCAATTCCGCCGGCACAAACAGAGTGCTGCGAAGTTTCCACCGCTCGACTCGGTGCAGGTTCGCTTCCATGAAACCGGCGTCTCCGGCTCCTCCGACAAGAGTTTTTGGTCACGATTTGCAAACAGCGGGAGCGGCCTGAAGGTCACCGTCACGGACGAAGAAATCTGGATCCGCCCGCCTCGATGGGTTGCGTTTCTGAACGAGCGATTCGACCTCCAGCACCGGCTCGCGCTGTCATCCGTAACGCGGGCGGAAGTCGTCTATGGAATCACGAGATTCCTGCTGCTCGAATTCACGCTGCCCGACGGCAACCGCCGCCGCCTGAAATTGCAAATGAGCAACCCGGAAGGCTTTCTCGCCGCACTGGGTCAACGCCGTAGTTCAGACGGTTAAAACAATCGCCGAGTTAAGCCCGCAGCTTGATCATCAAATCGCCCGCCTCCACCGCTTCGCCCACTCCCGCGAGCACTTCGGCTACGGTGCCGTCGGCGGGGGCGAGGATGTTGGTTTGCATCTTCATCGCTTCGAGCGTGGCGAGTTTTTCGCCTTTGGTGACGGCTTTGCCGACGCTGGCGTTCATCACGGTGATCATGCCGGGGATTGGCGCGCCGATTTGGAGCGGGTCGCTCGCAGCGGCTTTGGTGCGGGTTTTCACTTCCTTCGCAATGCTCTTGTCGAGGACTGTCGCTTCGCGCGGGAGGCCGTTGAGTTCGTAGGTGATGACGCGGCGTCCGTCCTTATCCGGGCTGCCGATGTTGATGAGTTTGATGATCAGCACCTTGCCTTCTTCGATGCTCACGGCGACTTCTTCGCCGGGGCGCAGACCGTAGAAAAATGCGGGCGTCGGCAGGCAGCTTACGTCGCTGAAGCTCGACTGGAATTTCGCGAAATCCGCGAACACCTGCGGATACATGAGGTGCGAGTAGAGGTCATCCTCGGATGCATCGCGCTTGGTTTTCTCGGCGACTTCGGCCTTCACGTCCTTGAGCTTCACAGGCTCGGGCTTGGTGCGTTTCACCTTCGCGTTTCCGAGCACGGCACGGACGACGTCTTTCGGGAAACCGCCCATCGGCTCGCCGAGTCCGCCACTGAGCATGTCGAGCACGCTCTCTGGGAATGCGATGCTGCCGGGCTCGAGGTTCACCACGTCGGCGGGCTTGATGCCGCGGGTGAAAAGGAACAGCGCCATGTCGCCGACGACTTTCGACGACGGCGTGACTTTCA
Source organism: Verrucomicrobiaceae bacterium (assembly GCA_005791535.1). Lineage (GTDB taxonomy): Bacteria > Verrucomicrobiota > Verrucomicrobiia > Chthoniobacterales > Chthoniobacteraceae > SXWH01. The sequence goes on from SXWH01000228.1 coordinate 12,849, forward strand.
CGATGTCGCCAAAAAGGTCGTTCACTTCGCGGTAGCAACGGGCGATTTCCGGCCAGCGTCCGCCAAGTCCCATCGAGGCCGCCTGCTCCTTGAGGTTCGTGTACTGGCCGCCGGGCATTTCGTGCAGATAGACTTCGGCGCTGCCGGTTTTTGGCGCGGTGTCAAACGGCGTGTAGAACGGCCGGACGTGCTCCCAGTAATCGGAGAATTCGTTGAGCGTATCGAGGTCGAGTCCCGTGTCGCGCGGTGTGTTTTGCAGCGCGGCGACGATGCTATTGAGGTTCGGCTGCGAGGTGCTGCCGCTCATCGACGCGATGGCCAAATCGACCACGTCCACGCCCGCATCGCTCGCCTGCAAAATCGACGACGCATTGATGCCGCTGGTGTCGTGCGTGTGAAAGTGAACGGGAATTCCGATTTCGTCCTTCAGCGCCTTCACGAGTGCCTTCGCTGCGTACGGACGGCACAGGCCCGCCATGTCTTTGATCGCCAGCATGTGCGCGCCCATCTTCTCCAGTTCCTTCGCGAGCGAGACGTAGTATTTCAGCGAATACTTCGTGCGCGTCGGGTCCAGGATGTCGCCCGTGTAGCACAGCGCGCCTTCGCAAATTCCGTGCGTAGCCTGCACCGCTTCCATCGCGGCCTTCATGTTGCCGAGGTCGTTGAGCGAATCGAACACGCGGAAAATATCCATGCCCGCCTCCGCTGCGTGCTTCACAAAGCCGGACACCACATTCGCCGGATAGCTCGTGTAGCCGACCGCATTCGCGCCGCGCAGGAGCATTTGGAAACAGATGTTCGGCACGGCCTGGCGAAGCTGGCGCAGACGCTGCCACGGGTCTTCGTTGAGGAAGCGCATCGCGGTGTCGAATGTCGCACCGCCCCACATTTCCAGCGAGAAAAGCTCCGGCGTGCGCGAAGCCACGGCGGGCGCGACGGCGAGCATGTCGTACGTGCGCACGCGCGTCGCCATGAGCGATTGATGCGCATCGCGGAATGTCGTGTCGGTCACGAGCAGGCGCTTCTGCTTCAGCGTCCACTCGGCGAACTTCTTCGGCCCGAGCTCCAGCAGCAAATTGCGCGTGCCCTTCGCCGGCAGGTCTTTTGCAGCCGGCACCTTCGCCGCGGCGAACGGCTGCGCGGGCTTGAATCCCTTCGCGTGCGGATTGCCGTTCACGATGACGTTGCCGAGGAAATTGAGCAGCTTCGTCGCGCGGTCGCGGCGCAGCTTGAAATCGAACAGCGCCGGCGTTGTGTCGATCATCGTCGTCGTCGCGCTGCCGCTGCGGAACGTCGGGTGATTGATCACATTTTCCACAAACGGAATGTTCGTCTTCACGCCGCGGATTCGCATTTCGCGCAGTGCGCGGTCCATGCGGTCGAGCGCCATGTGGAACGTCGAGCCCTTCGTCGTGATCTTCACCAGCAGCGAATCAAAGAACGGTGTAATCACCGCGCCGGGGTCGCCCATTCCGGCGTCGAGCCGCACGCCGTAGCCGCCCGCGCTGCGGTACGTGATGATCTTGCCGTAGCTCGGCGTGAACTTGTTTGCGGGGTCTTCCGTCGTCACGCGGCACTGCACCGCGAAGCCGCTGCGCGGAATCTCCGCTTGCGGCGGAATGCCCACTTCCTTGCTGTCGAGCGCGTGCCCCATCGCGATGAGAATCTGCGAGCGCACGAGGTCCACGCCGGTGATTTCCTCCGTCACCGTGTGCTCCACCTGGATGCGCGGATTCATCTCGATGAAGAACCACTCGTTCGTATCGAGATCGAGCAGGTACTCCACCGTGCCCGCGTTGTTGTAGCCAATCTCCCGCGCGATGCGCGCCGCCGCGTCGCACAGCTCGTGACGCACCTTGTCCGGCAGGCCGAAGCTCGGCGCGATCTCCACCACCTTCGGGTGACGCCGCTGCACCGAGCACGCGCGCGCATGC
>SXWH01000229.1 GCA_005791535.1 Verrucomicrobiaceae bacterium
ACTGCCGACTATCCACCGCCGACTATCCACCGCCGACTATCCACCGCCGACTATCCACCGCCGACGGGAAAAAAAAACGGCTTGCGCGGCTCGAAAAACACCCCACTCTTCCGGAGAAATCGCGACTCTCCCATGACGCCTCCATTTTGCGACTCACACGGGCTTCCAGACCGCTCGGACTGGAAATCGACGCATTTTGCCGGAAACAAACCTGTTTTGTCAAAAAGCGGATTCGCAAATCACACCAGCGCTGAGGCTTGCGAAAAGGTTGCACCGCCGAGCAAAAACGACCTGGTGCCCCTCACAAACGACCTGGTGCCCCGCATAAACGACCTGGTGCCCGGCAAAACAGCGGAAATCGCTCTCAAAACGACGGAACACGCCCGCAAAACGACGGAAGCCAACGGCGAAACAGCGGAGCGCAACTTCAAAACAACGGAGCAAGCCGCCAAACCAGCGGAGCAAGCCGCCAGAACGACGGAGCGCGCTTACGAACCGGCGGAGCGCCACCACAAAACAACGGAGCACACCGGCAAAGCGACCCGGTGCCCCGGACAAGCGACGGGAACCGCCGACAAAACAACGCAACCCGCGCAAAAAATCGTTTCTTTTCGCCTCACCGCCGGTTCGCCGGCGGGCGGGGCTTTTTCGTGAACACCAACAACCAAAAAAACAAACCATGGAAGCATATCAAGTAGTCCAGAACCGCGGCATGCAAACCATCGCCGTCATCAACGAACACATCCCGTCACTTTCCGTCGGCGGGATCACGGCTGCGGCCTTTGCGTCGCCGGTTAACAACCTGAGCAACACGGCGCTCGTGCGCGATCAGGCGCTTACCAATTACGATCAGGCGGTAAACGCGGAACACCTCGCGTTTCTGGCCATCCGCACGATGGTCCTCGCTCTCGCGCAGGCGGCAAAGAGCGATCTCAATGAGGAAGTCCCCGCGGAGGGGGCGCTCATCGACCTCCTCGGGCCCGCATTTTCCATCACGCCGTCCACCACGGAACTCGCGCTCAAACGTGCGGGCCGCCTCATTCCACCGCTGACAAAAATCAACGCCTACAACGCCGCGCAGGTGCCCGCACGCCCGGCCGTGACCGCGGGCGGTAAGGCCCTCGCAGACCTTCAGGCCGCCGTCACCGCCCAGGCTGCGCTGGAGCAGGCTGTGGAGGATCGCGCATCCGACGTGCAGACCGCGCGCCAGACGCTGGAGACCGAGACGCACGCCGTGGACCGCATCAACAAAAGGTTCTACGCCCGCCTCCAGGCCGAGGCGCGCTCAAATCCCGCAATCGCCGCCGCACTTTCGCAGATCGATACCGAGACGGATAATCTCCCCGGCACGCTCAGCATCCGCAACGTCATGCAAGGCGGCGCCAGCACCCTGCACGTCCTCGTTTCCTATGTGAACGGCACGGGTGAAAATGCCGACGAGCGGTTCCTCGAATACATGGTGGAGGCGGTGGATACCGATTTCGTCCACAGCGTCGCCGTGGATCTGAGCGGCAACCAGATCGGCCCGTTTGCCGTGGGCCAGACGGTGAAGATCCGCACCCGCACCGTGAACGGCAGCGGTGCGCGGACCTCCGCAATCCGCACGCTGCTCATCGTCGCCGCGCCATAACCGGGCGCGGCGCGCGGGGATTCGCGTGCGCTTTTTCGCAGGCGATATGCGCGGTTTCTCATGGCGAACGGGTGACGGTCGGGTTACGTAGTCGGGCGAAAGCTCCCGCTTTTCCTACAACACAACACCCTGCCCGAAACCGTCGCTATGACACTCCGTAATTTCATCTTCTCTGCCGCCGTCGCGTGTGCCGTCCTGCCGTTGCGCGCGGATCTTATTGTGGACCTCGATTCGACCGCGCTGCCGGTCGGCCCTGCCGCGTCTTGGACGAATAACGGCACGCTCGGCGGAGTGTTTTCGCGCACGCGGCTCGATGCCACGGTGGATGTGAACAACGGCACGCAGGTCGCGACGGTGTCGGGTGTGAATACGATGACGTTTGATGGGGCGGCGGATTATTTCATCAGCTCGCTCCCGGTGCCGGCCTCGCTGAACGCTGCGGGCGTTCGCACGGTGGAGGTGTGGGCATTTAATCCCGTGCTCGGCGCGGAGGAGACGATGTTTTCGTGGTCGCGCCGCGGCGGTCCAAACGGAGTGCACCAGACGTTTAACTACGGCAACGACGCGCGATGGGGCGCGGGCGGGCATTGGGGCACGGGCAACGATATCGGCTGGGGGCTCGGCGATGTGGCAAGCGCGCCGGCGGCGGGTGTGTGGCATCATTTGGTGTACACGTTTGATGGGGCGTTTGACCGGCTTTATGTGGACGGCGTTTTGGTGAACCAGGAATACGCGCAGGTGACCGCGGTGAATACGGCCGCGACTTACACGGTCGCGCCAAACGCGGGAGTGGCGACGCGTTTTGCAATCGCCACGCAGATGGAGAATACGGGCGTCCCCGCAGCCGGCCAGCAGGGCAGCATGAGCATCGCAAAAGCGCGGGTGTGGAACGAGGTGCGCAGCGCCGCGGATATCCGCACGAAATACAATCAGGAGGCCGCGACGTTTGGCAGGCCGCTGCTGCCGGGGCCGAGCGTGAAGACGTTCTCCGTGAGCCCCGCGGTGTTCGCGCCGGGCCAGCAGGTGGCGATCACCTACGACGTGCCGGGAGCGACGAGTCTCACGGTGGATAACGGCGTGGGCGCCCTGCCCGGCACGAGCGGCACGGTGCTGGTGACTCCCGCAAGTGTCTCCACGCTTTATACGCTGACGGCGACGGACGGAACCGGCAGCAACACGGCAAAGGCGAAGGCGCATTTCCGCGACCAGCTCCCGGTGTTGCGGCATCGCTACAGCTTCAACGAAGGCTCGGGCACGACGGTGACGGACTCCGTCGGCGGTGCGCACGGGACGATCAAAGGCGCGCCGTTTTTGTGGAATGAAACCGCCGCCGGCGCCGCAAACCGCGCGGGCCAGCTCGTCCTGAATAATGGTGTCGCCGCCAACACCACCACGACCACGAGCGCATACGTGGACCTGCCCAACGGTCTGCTCACCGGGCGCTACGGGGAGTTCACGATCGAAGGCTGGGTGACAAACGAAATCGCGCAGACATGGGCGCGGGTGTTCGATTTCGGCACGCACAATTTCAACGAGACGACCGCCGCGGTGCAGAACGTGGGCGGGAACAGCACGGGCACCGAGTATCTTTTCCTCTCCGCGCAGGAAGGCGCGAACACGGCGAACACACGCTATGCGCTCAAGCGCGACAACGTGGAGGACGGCGCGACGCTGAATGTCGGCACGGTGCTCGGCACGCAGTTCCATTTCGCCGTCGTGTATGATCGCGATGGAAACAGCGGCGCTCCGCAGATGCGGCTTTACCGCAATGGCGTGCTCGTTTCGACGACGAACACGGTGAAGAGCCCCGAGGGTTTCCTCGATGTGAACTGCTGGCTCGGCCGCTCGGCCTACACCGGCGACCGGCAGATGTCCGGTTCGTTTAACGAGTTCCGCATTTACGACGGAGCGTTCTCCGCAGGGGACGCCGCGGCGAGTTTCGCGCAGGGCCCGACGGTTCCTTACGACCCGACGAATCTGCCCGTCGCAATCGCCGCCCAGCCGGTGAACATCACCGTGGCGAAGAACTCGCCCGCTTCATTTTCCGTGCAGGCGACGGGCACGCCGCCGATCGCGTATCAATGGTATCGCAACGGTGTCGCCATCCCCGGCGCAACGTCGGCGACCTACACGCTTTCGCCCGCGACGATCGTGGATCACGGCGCGACGTTCTACTGCGTGCTCGGCAATAATCCGCTGAGCGGCCCGGCGTCCGCGCCAAGCAACACCGTCTCGCTAAACGTGAACTACGCCGCGGAGTCGCTGCGCAACCGCTATCCGTTTTCGGGGAATCTGAACGACGTCATCGGCGGCGCAAACGCGACCCCCGTCTCCAACAACGGCGGCGCGGCGCCTGCAGCCGGGGCGTCGTCCATCACGTTCGCCGCGGCGCAGCAGCAGTATCTCACCATCCCGCCGAGCGGCGCGAATTCGCTGAACGTACACACGCATCAGCAGGTCACGTTTGAAGCATGGGCGTCGTTTGGAACCATCGCCGGATGGGGCCGGCTTTTCGACGTGGGCAACACCAACGGCGCAAACACGCAGGGCTTCAACTATCTGTTCTTCACGCCGCACTCCGGCGCGAACGACGCGCGCTTCGGCGTTCGCGATCCGTTGAACGTGGAGACCTTCATCACGAGTTCCCCGGTGCTGGATAATCTCGGAATGACGCACGTCGTGTGCGTTTACGATCCGGTGCGCGGGAAGATGCAGTTGTTCCTCAACGGCGCGCTCGCCGTGGAATCCACGAGCACGCTGCCAGCGCTCTCCACGATTGGCGCCGCGACCGGAAGCGGTCCGTATCGCGCATACATCGGCCGCGCGCTGTTCAACGATCCATACGTCGATATGATGCTCGATGAGTTCCGGGTGTATAACGTCGCGCTCACCGCTGCGGAGATTTCAGCGAACTACGCGGCCGGCCCGAACACGGTGCCCGTCGCTCCAACGACGCTCGCATTTTCCCAACATCCCGCATCGCAGACGGTGCAGGAGCCGGGCTCGGTGACTTTCTCCGCGGATGTGGACGGCCCGAAGCCAATCACCGCGCAGTGGTACAAGAACAACGTGGCGGTGAACGGCGCGACATCGCTCGTTTACAGCTACTCGCCTCTCCCGTCCGACAACGGCGCGGTGTTCTTCTGCCGCGTCAGCGCAACCGTCGGCGGGAACCCGACGACACTCGACAGCAACAGCGCTACGCTGACGGTCATCGCCGATACCACCCCGCCGACGGTGGCGTCCGCATTCAATTCGGGCGCGACGAAGGTCATCGTGAATTTCTCCGAGCCCGTTGATTCCGGAACGGCGACTTCGCTTGCAAACTACGCGGTGTCCGGCGGAGTGACGATTTCCGGAGCGACGCTCAGCGCAGACGGAAAGCGCGTCACGCTCACGACCAGCGCGCTGAGTTTCGGTACTGACTACACGGTGACCGTTAACAACATCCTCGACCGTGCGAGCACGCCGAACGTGATCGCCGCCAACACGCAGCGCACATTTACGGCGACGCCATTTACCATCACGGATTTCGGCGCTCCGACGACCGGTGGCGTGATTGGAACGGGTGGCGGCGGTTACACGCTCGCCGCGCTCGGAAGCGGACCCACCGGGACGACGGATCAGTTCACGCTCGCTTCGCAGACAATCACGGGCGACTTCGATCTCCAGGTGCGCATCGGCGACCTCACGCTTTCGGACAACTGGGCGCGCGCCGGCATCATGGCGCGCGACGGCACGCTGGACGGCTCGGCCTTCGCGGCGGCCGTCGCGACTCCGGGAGTCGGCGGCGCATTTTTCAGCAGCCGTTTCCCATCATACAGCGCAGCCACACACGCAGGCTCATTTCCCGTGAATTATCCAAACACCTGGCTCCGCCTGAAACGCGCGGGGAACCTCTTCACGGCGTATGCGGGTCTTGATGGTGTGACGTGGACGCCGCTCAGCTCGGCGACTATCGCACTTCCGGCGGCGCTCGAAGTCGGGCCGTTTGTCAGTTCGGCAAATGCGACTGCAACCAGCAGCGGCTCGTTCTTCAGCTACGGCGCGACGGCGAGCACGACAGTCGCGAGCAACCCGACGCTGCCCTTCGAGCCCGATGGCCCGAGCAACCGCTTCGGCGTAATGGTGATCTCGGAAATCATGTACAACCCGAACTCCGTGAATGGTGCGGGCAATCTCGAATTCATCGAGCTCCACAACACTTCGCCGTATCCCGAGGACCTGAGCGGATGGAAATTCAAGGGCGGAATTGATTTCACATTCCCGAACGGCACCGTGGTCAACGGCGGCGGCTATCTCGTCGTCGCAGCGGTCCCGTCAAATGTGCAGACGGCGTACGGAATCGGCAGCGTTCTCGGTCCGTGGACCGGTTCGCTGGCCAATGGCGGCGAAGCATTCCGGCTGGAGAACGAAGTCGGCGGCACGGTTTGGGAAACCGATTACGATGACGAAGGTGTGTGGCCGATTGCCGCTGCGGGACTCGGTCATTCGCTTGTGCTGGCAAAGCCCAGCTACGGCGAACGCGACCCGCGTGCGTGGGCTGCGAGCAATGTTCTCGGCGGCTCGCCGGGACGGCGCGATCCTTACACGGCCGACTCGCTGCGGTCCGTGATTATCAATGAGTTCCTCGCGAACACCGACGCGCCGGATGAGGATTTCGTGGAGCTTTTCAACACAAGCAACACGCCCGTGGATTTGAGCGGGGTTGTGATCGGAGATGGCGCGCTTCTCACGGCGGGTTACACGCTTCCGACGGGCACGATCATCGCGGCGCGTGGGTATCTCTCGTTCACGCAGAGCCAGCTCGGATTTTCGCTCGGCTCGGATGGCGAGCGACTCTGGCTCTACCGGCCCGGTGTCCGGATTGGCGATGCAATCAGCTTCAGCGGTCAGGCGCTCGGTGTTTCCCGCGACCATGATCAACGCGAGCTGGCGACGCCGACGCCCGGTGCCGTCAACTCCGCGGTGAAGGACCGTCCAATCGTGATCAATGAGATCATGTATAACCCGATCTCCGGCCTCGGCGCGGACGAATACATCGAGCTTTATAACAAGAGCGGTGCGGCTGTGGATGTCGGCGGCTGGAAGATTGGCGGGAACGTTGATTACACCATCCCGACGGGCACAAGCATCGCGGCAGGCGGATATCTCGTCATCGCAAAAGACGCTGCGAACCTGCTCGCAAAGGGCCACGCTGCGCTGAATGCGACGAACACGCTCGGCGCGTTCACCGGCTCGCTGCCGAATGGCGGCGGCCGCATCACGCTGCGTATCCCTGTTTCATACATCATCGCACCGGCAACGCCCGCGACGACATACGCGATTGTGGACGAAGTCATTTACTCCGACGGCGGACGTTGGGGGCTTTGGTCCGACGGCGGCGGTTCGTCGCTGGAGTTGCGCGATCCGCGGGCGGATAATTCCATCGCGGCGAACTGGGGCGATTCCGACGAAAGCGGCAAGTCGAGCTACACGACCGGCACGATTACCGACATCCACAACTACCGCCACAACAGCGCTCAGGGCGTGGCGAATCGCGCCGAGTTTTTCCTGCAAGGCCAGGGCGAAGTGCTCGTCGATGAGCTCTCGATCAAGGATGCAGCGAACGTCGAATATGTCATCAACGGCGGCTTCGAAAGCGGCATCGGAGCATGGGTCGCACAGGGCGATCAAAAGAATGCATCCATCCAGGCAAGCGGCGCGGCAGCCGGGGCGAACTGCCTGCGGCTCGTCTCCAGCGAGCGCGGCGACACCGGCGCAAACCGTGTCCGCAGCGCGCTCACGACGACACTCGTGGATAATGTGAATCACACGCTCAGCGCAAAAGTCCGCTGGCTGCGTGGTTCCCGGTTCTTCCATTTCCGCTCGCGTGGAAACGGACTCGAACTCGCGATGACTCTCGCCGTTCCGTCGAATCTCGGGACCCCCGGTGCTGCGAACAGTATCGCTGCGGTAAATGTCGCTCCCGCGATTCACAGCGTTGCGCATGCGCCGGTACTGCCGGCCGGCGGAGAAAATGTAGTCATCACCGCGCGCATCAGCGACCCCGATGGTGTCGGTGCGGTGAATCTGCTCTGGCGCAATGACACCGCTGCGCCCGGCGTGACGAATACGCTCGCGATGAACGACGCCGGCACCAACGGCGATGCATTCGCGGGCGACGGTGTTTATTCGACGACGCTCACCGGCCTCGCAACGGGCAGCCTTGCTGCGTTCCGAATCCAGGCCGCCGACACCGCGGGCGCGCCACTCACGGCGACGTTCCCGACGCCGCATCCGCTCATCTTCCCGGTCGCGCTCCAGACGCGTGAGTGCCTTGTGCGTTTCGGTGAGACGCCGCAATTCGGCACGCTCGGCGCGTATCGTTTGTGGACGACTGCGGCAACCGTGACGGAATGGGCAGCCCGGGAGAAGAACAGCAATGGCTTCCTCGATGCTACCTTTGTCATCGGCAACTATCGTGCGTTTTACAACGTGACGACCCAATACAGCGGCAGTCCGTGGCACGCTGTGAACTTCACCAGCCCGGTCGCCGGAAATCCGTGCGACTATGAGGTGAATTTCGCGGGCGACGACCGCTTCCTCGGAACCACGGACTTCATCCTGCAGGCACAAAACGGCACGAACTTCACCGTGGACGCGACCTGCCAGGCTGAACTGACTGCGTTCTGGATGGGCCGCAAGATGGGCCTCTATGCGAACCACAAGCGTCACGTGCACTGGTTCATCAATGGCACGCGCCGCGCCATTATCTACGAGGACGCACAGCAACCGAACGGCGACAGCCCCGATCAATACCTCCGCAGCACGAACAACGGCACGCTCTTCAAGATCGAGGACTGGTTCGAGTTCGACGACGCCGGCGCGGCACAGAACAACTGGAATGCGAATCTCCCCGCCACGACCACGACCATCAACGGCGTGCCGAATCAAAAGAAGATGGCCCGCTACCGCTGGAACTGGCGCGTCCGCAGTCAGGACGACCCGAATGAATACGGCGCACTTTTCAGTCTCGTGGACGCGATGAACGCCGTGAACACGCCGACGGACACGGCGTTTGTGAACGGTCTTAACCAGATCGTGGATATGGAAAACTGGCTCGGCACGTTGCTCGCGCACCGGATTGTGGGCAACTGGGATTCCTACGGCTACGAGCGCGGAAAGAACGGCTATGCCTTCAAGCCCGACGAGGGCCGGTGGGTGCACTTCCTGTGGGATATGGATTTTGCGTTCGGTCTCGCGCAGCAATCGCGCGCTTCGAACAGCGACATCTTTGCCGTCAATGCCGACGGCAACAACATGAACAACGGCCAGCCCGAGACGGCGAAGATTTTCAACACGCCGGCATTCCGGCGTCAGTATCTCGCGGCGGCGAAGCGCGCTGCGAACGGTCCGCTTTCCGGCTCTGCGAATCCGATGCTCGATGCGCGCTACTCGGACTTCGTGAATAACGGGCTCGCGGTCATTTCGCCCGCAGGCATCAAGCAGTTCATTTCGGAACGCCGCAACTATCTGCTCAGCGTGCAGCCGGTGACGACGCTCGCATTGACAAGCCCGACGAGCCTCACCACGGCGACCAGTCCCATTACGGTGACCGGCACGGCGCCTTCCGAGGTCGCTACGATCGAAGTGAACGGAATCGACTACTGCATCCGCTGGACCAGCGTGACTGCATGGTCCCTCGATGTGCCGCTCCTCGCCGGCGCAAACACGCTGAACCTCGTCGCCAAGGACATCTACGGAACGACGCTCGGCACGCTCGGCCCCATCTCGGCGAACTATACCGGCACGAATGCGTGGGGCGCGGTTTTCATCAACGAATGGGCAGCGGACAATGATGTGATTCTCGATCCGGCAGACGGCGACAAGGATGACTGGTTCGAGCTTTATAACCCGACAGCTTCGGCGATCAGCCTGACCGGATGGATTCTTGAAGACACTCAACCGACGCCGACGAGCTATGTCATTCCCGCGGGCTACAGCATCCCGGCCGGCGGACGGCTGATCGTTTGGGCTGATGATGAGACCATTCAAAACACCGGCAGCGGCCAGCTTCACGTGCCGTTCAAACTATCCGCATCCGGCGACACCATCACGCTCCGTGCGCCTGATACGTCGGTGATCGACACCGTGACCTTCGGCCAGCAGGTGAAGAACATCACGCAAGGCCGGGTTCCGGACGGAGGAGCGACGATTGATTTCCTCGCCGCATCCAGTCTCGGCGGCACGAATGGTGCGGCCGTTCAACCACCGACGCCATCCATTGCGGCGATGGGCGGTGGCGTGTTCCAGTTCACCGTAACTGCGACGCCGGGCTTCAGCTACCAGGTGCAATACAAAGACGACCTCACTGCGGCGACTTGGACGAACCTTGGAACGCCTGTCGTCGCCACCGGCGCGACCGTGACCGTGAGCGACACGCCGTCGCCGCAGACGCAGCGATTCTACCGCGCAGTGCGCACGCCTTGATTTAAAGCGAACGGACGCGGACCACAGTGCTCGCAGTGTGCCCGGATGCGGAATCGCGTGCCGTGATCCGATGCTCGCCGTCCGCTGCAATGGCGTATGTTTTTCCGTCCTGCTCGCGGAACTTGAGCGTGTCGCTCTCCCACACGACGCCGGAAGCGGTGGCAACAAGCGGAATTAACGCGGTCGATGGAACATCGGGGTCGATGACAAAAGTCGAGCCCTGCGCCGGCGATAGAATGTGGATGCTCCCGTCCTGCTTCACACTGATACGACCGCGAAGATGATTCTCCGGGCTTGCTGCCCACCTTGCGTATTCCGAGGGGAGGACGACGCGACTGTCGCTGTCGTAATCGGACGGCGCGGCAGTCGGTGGCGGCTGCGCGGCATCGTGCCATTCCATCGTCGCGCCCTGGTTTGAAGCGTCTACAAGGTGTCCGGTGAGAGGATCGATTGCGCTCTGTACGACGCCCGGCGGACGCGGAAACCAAGATGTTCCGAAGCGTCGGTGCATGTAGTTGAAGACGTCGTTCAAAAGTGGACCCGCTCCGGAGACCCCGGAGACATCGTCCATCGGCGAGCCATCGAAATTTCCCACCCACACGCCGACGGTGAATTCCGGTGTGTAGCCGACCGCCCAATTGTCGCGAAAATCCGTGCTCGTTCCCGTTTTGCACGCCACCGGGAAATCAAAGCGCAGCGGCGACGCTCCGCCGAACTGCGGCTGGCGAGCGGCGTTGTCCGAAAGGATGTCTGCAATCAGCCAGAACAGTTCCGGCTTCACCGGTGGCGCCGGTGGTCGCTGGATGCTGTGCATGGTGTGCTCGAGTTGTGGCAGGATGCGCACGTGCGCGAATTCGCCATTTCGCGCGAGCGTGGCGAAGAGGTTCGTAAGTTCGAGCAGGCGGACCTCGGAATTTCCGATGGTGAGTCCGAGCCCGTATTCCGATGGCTCGCGCCAGAGCGTGGTGATTCCCCACGACTGGAGTCTGCGCTGAAGAGGCAGCGGCCCGCCGAGGCTTTGCAGAAGCCGCACCGCGGGGATATTCAGCGAGCATGCCAGCGCTTCGCGAAACCGGACGGGCCCCTGGCAGTGGCGCGAATAGTTGGTGGGATTATACGGCCCGGTGTCGGTGACAAACTCCGTGGGAATATCTGGCAGCACCGTTGCGGGCGTGTCGCCGCGCTCGAGAGCGAGCAGGTAGGTGATGGGTTTCAGCGTCGAGCCGGCGGAGCGGGGGACTGTTGCGCCGTTCACTTCACCGGTGCCGGGCGCAAAGTAATCGCCGGAGCCGACGAGCCCAAGCACTTCTCGCGTGCGATTGTCCAGCACGACGACCGCGCCGTCGTGGACATTGTGGTCGCGCAGCTTCGCTAGTCGTTCGGTGAGCGATTGCTCGATGAAGCGATTCAATTCCAGATCGAGAGTGGTCGCCACGCGTCCACTCATTCGCGTGCGATTGTCGCCGTCCGTGTTTTTCTCCGAGAGGTCCGCGACATCCTGCAGGACGAGGTCCACGAAATGCGGTGCGAGGAAATTGCGCTGCGGAGGGCGGTAGCGAAGCGGCTCTTCGAGCGCCTGCTGATGTTGCTCCGCGGTGATCCATCCGGCTTCGAGCATCCTGCGCAGCACGGTGGTCTGCCTGCGTTTCGCCCCTGCGGGATTCGAGTGCGGATTCAGCCGCGATGGATTCAGCGGCAGCCCGGCGAGCAGCGCCGACTCGGCGATGCTGAGGTCTGCCGGCGGCTTTCCGAAGTAGTACGAGGCCGCCGACGCGATGCCGAAGTTGAGGTTTCCGAAATCGAGCCGATTGAGGTACGCGGCGAGGATTTCATCCTTCGTCCACAACTGCTCCAATCGCAGCGCCGTCGCCATCTCGATGACTTTGGTGCGCAGCGTTCGCGGGCGCGGCACTGCAATTTTGACGAGCTGCTGGGAGATTGTGGAGGCGCCCGATTTGAACTGCATGTGCCTCGCCGATGACGCAAGTGAGCGGGCCGTCGCAAGCCAGTCCACGCCGCCGTGTTTCTCGAAGCGTTTATCCTCCGCTGCATACATCGCCTGTCGGAAGATTTCCGGGACGGCGGTGAGGGGGATTTCCCGTTGAAACCGCTTGCCGACGCGGGTTTCGCGCAACGGCTGGCCGGTGCGGTCGGTGAGCTCCAGCGACTCGGGTGGCTTTCGCAGGAGTGTTTCCGGAACGGGGACGAACCGGATGCCGACCCACGCAAGCGCAATAAGAATCGCCGCGGTGAACAGCATTCGCCGCAGCCATCTCCAGCGCTTTCGCGGTGTATTCGTTTTCAAGGCGGACGGCATGATAGGATAACGCCGCCGGTGTGCGAATCTTTCAGTGAATACGGCGCGTGCTGCCTACGGCTTCAAATCGACACTCAGTCCAAACAGCCGCCAGCGTCCGCCCTCGAAGTAGTATTCGAGTTTGAAAATAACGCGGGTTTTCGGGAGTGCGAACTGGCCTTCCGCGAGGAGCACGCCATCGGAATTGATCCGCGGAGGCTCGACGAGCTTCATTTCGGCCTTTGTGATGCCGGAAATGTCGACGCCTGCATCGATGAACGGCTTGAATGCGGTGTTCAGCATCGGGACGGTGATGCGATTCCGTTTGTTTTCGATGTCATCGTTGATTTCCCGCGCGGTCATGCCGCGGAACTTCCAGCGGTCAGAAATCGTTGTGAAAAACTCGTCGAACGATTTCGCCTTTATCGCGTCGTTGAACTCGAGAAGCGTCTTCTCGACCATTTTCCGCATCAGCCGCTCGGTCGGTGGCTCCATGGTGACCGGCTCAGTGAAGGATTTGCTGGCGGATTCGAGCGTGTCATCACTCCGCGAACGCACGGCGAACAAATCATGCCGGAACTCCGAATCGACGCGTTTGATTTCATGGATTCTCCACGTCTTCCCGTCCCGGTGCATCGTGATGATGATCGTGAGCTTTTCCCCGCTCGGGAGCGTGACGTCACACCAGCGTTGAGCGATATCGCCGTTGATTAGCGGGTCCTGCCATTTCAGGTCCTTGACGCGGTCAAATTGCATGTCGCGCACGCGTGCCTCGAAGTATTTGGCCGTCTTTTCCACGCGGAACGCGACTGTCGTGCCCTCATAAATGTCCGCGTACTTTTTCTCTGCGCACATTTCGAAGAAGCGTTCGCTGACCTGCGCCGGTGTCGGCGGTGGAGCGCCGCAGCCTGCGAGAATGAATGCTGCGATCAGCGCGAGGAGGCTTGCGAAACGCATGGCGGTTAGCGGCTCCAGTCCAGCATCCGGCGGATGGGCAGTTCGGCGCGCGCGCGAACGCTTTCAGGGATGGCGATTTCGGGTTCCAGCTTGTCGAGGCACGCGTGGAGTTTCTCGAGCGTGTTCATCTTCATGTAGCGGCAATCTGCGCATGCGCATTTGTCCGTGGGCCCGGCGATGAATTCCTTGTCCGGAACTTCGCGGCGCAGGCGATGCAGCATTCCGCTTTCGGTCACGATGACGAAGGCTTTTGCGGGATGGCTCTTGCAATAAGTGACCATCTTTTCCGTCGAGCACACTTCATCGGCGAGCAGGCGCACCGCTTTTGTGCACTCCGGGTGGGCGACAACCGGAGCGCCCGGCCATTCGAACTTCGCGCGCTCGATCGCTTTCTGCGTGAATTCGACGTGGACGTAGCAGTTGCCTTTCCAAAGCTCCATCGGGCGTCCCGTTTGGTCCATCACCCACTGGCCTAGGTTTTCATCGGGGCAGAAGAGGATGTTTCGATCCTTTGGCACTCGCTCCACGATTTTCACTGCGTTACCGCTCGTGCAGATGACGTCGCTGAGCGCTTTCACTCCGGCGGAGCAATTGATGTAGGAGACGACGTAGAAGTTGCGGTCCGCATGTGCTTTCAAAAAGGCATCCAGTTTCTCCGCAGGGCACGAGTCGCTGAGGGAACAACCGGCGTGTTCATCGGGCATCACGACCTTTTTGGACGGATTCACAATCTTCGCCGTCTCCGCCATGAAATGCACTCCACAAAACGCGATGACGTCCGCCTTCGTCTCGGCCGCCTTGTAGCTCAGGCCGAGGGAGTCGCCGACAAAATCCGCCACCTCCTGAATCTCCTTGATTTGGTAGTTGTGGGCTAGAATTACGGCGTTCCGCTTCTTTTTGAGCTCCTGGATTTCTGATATGAGGTCGAGTCCGGTTACTGGCATGGCTTCGCCGAATAAAGCCCGCGGCGCCGGGAAGGTCAACGTCACCATCGATTTTTCGGGTTCTGTATGCGTCGCTGAGAGCTGCGGAGATTTACAGGTTTTTTCCAAGAATGGCCAGAGTGGTTCGTCAAAGTTGAAACCCATTGCGTTAAAAATGTAACGCTTTCCACTTGCTGCGGCACCGGATTGCGTTAAAAACGTAACGCGTTAAGGTTTTAACTATCTATCCCGTTGCCATGCCAGACCCATCCGAACTCAGCCGCCGTGAACGCCAGATTATGGACGCCGTTTTTGCCCTCGGCGAAGCGACCGTAAATCAAATCGTCGAAATCATTCGCGACCCTCCGACGCCGATGGCCGTTCGGCGCATGATGCACATCCTTGAGGAGAAAGGTCATTTGAAGCGCCAGACCGGGAAGGATGAAGGTCGCGAGGTCGTTTACCGGCCCACGCAAACCAAGGCGAAAGCGGGTCAAAGCGCGTTTCAAAAGGTTCTGGAGACATTCTTCGGCGGCTCGCTGGAAGACGCGTTGGCCGCCCATCTCGTTTCGCGGAAAGACGGAGTCACCGAAGAGGAGCGGGACCGTCTGAAAGAGCTCATCGAGAAAGCAAGGAAGGAGGGTCGTTGAATGAACCGGACGCTTCTTTCTGTGGCAGCCGCGGTTGGAGCACTCATGCCGCTCGTTTTCGACTCGGCATTGAAAGGTGCGGTCCTGCTCGCGGTTGCGGCGCTCACCGCGCTCGCCATGTGGCGTGCATCCGCCGCGGCGCGGCACCTCGTGTGGCTCGTCGCCATCGTCGCGCTGCTCATCGTGCCGGTGCTATCAGTCGCGCTCCCGCAATGGCGCGTCCTGCCAGGCTGGGCCGCGAGCCCTTTGAAAAAGGAGCAGCCCGCGCCCGTCGCCGTGCCCGCGCCTACGGTAGCCGATAGGCCCTATCCGCCGGCGGTCGCCGCCGCGGAAATCGCCCCGCTCCCTACGCCCATGCCCGCCGCCGTGCGAGCGCCCGCCCCACTGCCCACTGCCCACTCACCACTGCCTACTTCCGCCAAAGACTGGCTTCCGCTCGCCTGGTGCCTCGGCTTTGGGGTGCTCGCGCTGCGGCTGCTCGCCGCTCACATCCTGCTCCGGCGCGCGTCGCGGCATTGCCCGGCGCTCACCTCGCCGCCGGATGAAAAAATCGCCGCTGCCTTCGCCGAAGCCCGCCAGCAGCTCGCCATCGCACAGCGCGTGACGCTCCTCCTCGATAAAAGGCGCACCATCCCCGTCGTGTGGGGCGTCTTTCGCCCGCGGCTGATGCTGCCGATCGAGGCACGCAAATGGAGCGACGACCAGCTTCGCTCCGTTCTTCTGCACGAACTCGCGCACATCAAACGCCGCGACACGCTTGTGCAATGGCTCACGCAAATCGCCTGCGCGCTGCACTGGTGGAACCCGCTCGTGTGGCTTGCAGCCTGGCGCCTGCACACTGAGCGCGAACGCGCTTGCGATGACCTCGTTCTCGCCAGCGGCGTCCGCCCATCGGCCTACGCGGAACACCTACTCCACGTCGCCACGAAGCTCTCACCCGCTCGCTGGACCGCCGCCTGCGGCCTCGCGATGGCGCGCAAATCCTCGCTGGAAGGCCGCCTTCTCGCCGTCCTCAGCAAGACGCTCAACCGCCGCGGCGTCACCCGCGCGCTCACGGCGGCGGCGCTCATCCTCGGCACCGTCGTCGCCATTCCCCTCGCGATGCTCCACGCGGCGGATGAAAAGTGGAATCCGCCCAAAGGCGCGCACAGCGGTTCCGGCGAGTTCAGCACGTATTGCGTGCACGATGGAAAAGACACGGCTTACGTCATCGCGTATCGCGGCGATTTCAATTCATCCTCTGCGCTCGACTCGAATCCCAAAACGCGCACTTGGACGGACACGGGCACGCTCACGGCGACGAAGCCCGGTATCGCGCTCAGCTTCCACCGCACTCACACCGCGCCCGGCATGTTGAGTCTCGCCACCGC
Organism: Verrucomicrobiaceae bacterium; assembly: GCA_005791535.1. GTDB lineage: Bacteria > Verrucomicrobiota > Verrucomicrobiia > Chthoniobacterales > Chthoniobacteraceae > SXWH01. The sequence goes on from SXWH01000229.1 coordinate 16,299, forward strand.
GCCCTCCGAAGGCCGCGACCTCGGCAAGCCCGCGCCGCCGCCGCGCGAGTTTGGGCAAAAGGAATACGAACTCGCAAAAGGCCGCGTCTTCCTTCTCGGAGACAACGGTACCGTCCGCCAGCTCGACATCGTCACCCCGCCCGTCACCGACCGCGAAAGCGCGGAGAAACTGGCGAAGCTCATCGCTTCGATCCCGCCCCAAGAGCGAGAGGTTCACACGCAGCCGAAGCACGAATACGCGCGGACGCTCTTTAAAAACTGGCAGGCGAGCGCGCGGACAGACGGCAGAATTCCTGGCGCGCTTATCGGGCAACTGGCGGAAACGGTGGACCAATTCATCAAGGAGTATCCGAAGGATGAAGCTGCGCCAAAGCTCGCCGCGGTGCGCCCAAGGCTCGATGCGTCGCGAGACTGGATGCAAGCGGAGGTCATCGCACTGCTGGATGAAATCACGGCGATTGCCACCGCGCCGGTGAACTGGGCGATGATCCCGATGGAGTTCGATAGCTGGCGAAATATCCGTCCCGGCCAACCATTGCCGGTGGAGTTACAGGGCGCGGCTTGGGGTGCGTCGGCTGAGAATGGTCTGCGAGCGGCATGGCTGCTGGAGCCGCGAACGGAGCAATACGCGCATGGCTCCGTGGTGAGGGCGCGTGTGCTTTTTCACAACGCTGGCAAGGCACCGATCGTGTTCCAGACGGAGACATGGCATCAGGCCGATGGGCACAAGGCTCGCGATCAAAAGGGCGAGGAGATTCCCGTGACGGCGACGTGGTTCACGGGCATCACGCCGATGGCGACGTTCCGCCTCGCACCGGGCGAATACTGTGAGGTGAGCGGCCACGGCATCGCGATCGGCTCGGGTAAATACGAGGAGGAGTTCAGCACCGGCAGCGTCGGCGCGATCATCGGGGCCAAGGTGGGTGACACGGTGACGCTCACGCACACGGTGGACGCGGCGGAGGGCGGCTGGACGCGGCCCGGCGATCCGAAAGACGCGTGGCAATTGATCGACAAATACGTTCGCGAGCGAATCGCGCGTCTCGCCCCGATGCCGAAAGCCAGGGCGGACCGCGAACAGATCATCCGGCGAACGACACCGGAGATCCTCGGCACGTTGCCGTCGGCGGAGGAGATCGCAGCATTCGTTGGTGATGATTCGCCGGACGCGCTGGAAAAACTCGCCGCGCGGCTGGTGAGGCAACGCGCCGAACGTCAAGAGACCGCCCAGCCGTGGAGCGGCAAGTTGCCGACGGGTGAGACGAAATTCCGCGTCCTCGCTGCCGACCCGGACGCTGCGAAAAAACCGGGCACCGCAACCGCACCGGGTCGCTACATCCTCGGTGATGGCGTGCATTTGCAAGTGAGCCAAATCTCCCAAAGCGGAAAGCGCACGAACTCGGCGGCGATCCTGTTTCTTTCGCCTGACCCGAAAAAGGAATCACCGCACAAGCCATACAACATCGCGTTGCCCGATGGGCTCGACTCATATGCGTTCACGTGGGAACGCGGCACGCCGGTTTTGTGGGTGAAAGAGTTTTGCTTGCTGCGAAAGCTGGATTTCATTGATCCGGCGAAGGTCACCGAGTCACGCCATGCGGGCTACGATACTACGCGCGCCCCGATTCCTGATGGCCTGCGCAAAGCGCTCGACACAGCCCTGCCCAAACCTGCCGCTCCGGAGAAAACCAAGGAATCGCAACCCGGCGATGAAGCGCCAGCGCCGGAAAATCCGAAGGGCGCGGCGGTGAAGCTCACGCCGGGCGGGTTGCTCGGGTTTTGGCGCGGGAAGGTGAACGACACGGCGCTGATGCTTTCGTTCCACCGCTCGCCGGTGGAGAAAGAGGTGCGGCTCGATGTGTATGAGGGCGAGGCGACGATTGGGATGCCTGCTGCCCGTTTCGACATCGCGAAAGACGGAAGCTCGGTGGTGGTGACGATGCACAGCGCGGACAGTGCGACGTATGGGACGCTCCGCGCTGGCGAGGCAGGCACGCTGAAGCTCGAACTCCACAACCGGCACAAAGGTCAGACGGAGGTGACGCTCACTCGCGATGCCGACGCCGCAGCGAAGGAGCCGCGCCAGGCGGAGGCGCGCGAGCTTTTCGACATGTGGAAGCGAACTGCGAATCAGGACGGGACGATTCCCGGCACATTCATCGGCCAGCTCGCGACCGAGGTGCGTGCGTATGTCAAAGCGAACCCGACTTTGGACAGCGCGGAGAAGCTGCCGAAGCTGCTTCCGCGGTTCGTCGCGACACGCGACTGGACGCTGGCGGAGGCCATCAAGCTGCTCGACGACGTCGCGTATTACTCGACGAAGCCAATTGAGGCGCGCGTTGCGGCGGCGAAGCTGCCGAGCGGGCCGATGTGGAGGACGATGGTGGAGTTTGCGGACATCCCGGTGCAAATCGCGAAGTGGGGCGAGCCGAAAGACGGCTTGCGAATCGGGCTGCGCGAGGTGGGCGGTCAGTGGAGCGCGGGCGGCTCGGTGCGCGTGGAGCTTTGGCTGCACAATTCGGGCGGGAAGGACGTGAGCTTCCGCACAGCGGGGCCGAACCGTCAGGATGTCGAAGTGGGCTACAGCGCGATAGACTCGGAAGGTCAGGAGCGCTGGCCGGAAATCAATCCGCTCATGATCTTCGCGCCGCTGATGGATTGCACGCTGCCCGCTGGGCACGTCGCGATGGCGAAGGAGTTCGACGTCACTTTCGCCGACGCGGACAACGACGTGAGAACGCCGATGGGACACAGATTCCGCGACTTGAAGCGCGGCAAATACCAACTGCGCTCCGTGCTGATGCTCGCTCCACCGGAGCCTGCGAATTCGGACAAGCATATCGAACTCAAGGCACCGGAGTTCGCCTTCACGCTCGGCGGAGTAGCGGCGGCAGAGAAGGTGAAACCGGCGGGTGCCGCGGCGCCCGCGCCTGTGCGTTCATTCCCGGCGGCGGATGTGCAACCGGCGAGCACGCGGCTGTCGAACAGCAAGTATTCCGCCTACGCCGTCCAGTCGGAGAAGGACGTGAATTTTGTGCTCATTTACCAAGGCTCGATGTCCACCGGAATGTCGGAAACATGGTCGGATACGACAAAGCGGTGGACTTTTGAAGGCAACATCCACCTCGTGGATGCGGAGAAGACGAAGGCGGCTGGGAAGAACGTGGATAAGCGCGTCATCGCCGTGAAATACACGTCGGACGCGCCAACGAAGCTGTTCCTCGATGGAAAGGAATACGACCTCGACCCGCCGCGCCATGTGCTGCCGACGGGTTTGGTGGATTCGCCGGGGCGCGTTATTCTTCTACGCGACGAAGGTGAGCCGATTCACACCGCCCGCACTTCATCGCTGCGAAACGAAAAAGACCTCGTGAGCATCGGCGACTTCGCGGTGCATGACGGCTACATGGAGGAGACCTACGGCGGTAATCGTCGCGTGCTGCGGATGGAAGGCTGGGCGCTCGCGTGGGATTCGCAGGAGCCCATCCAGCACGGCAGCGGTGAGTATGTCGCACAGATGCGGATTTTCCCCGATGGCCGCGTGCTGGCGCTCAATGGCGGACGTGAGCTCAAGGAGTTCAAAATCACTCCTACCGAACTCGCGGAACTGACGAAATGGCTCGTCGAGGAACAGCATGTCGGCGAGTGGAAGCCGGAGAAGGTCAAACTCGCGGAAACGGGAGAAGAGATTGAGATGTCGCCGGTAAAGAACATGTGGGACGCCCACACAGACATCCTCATTTTCACACTCGGCGGGAAGAAGCACGGCATCGCCGTCGAGCACAACGCGCCGGGGATTCTCTTCGACGCGATTCGCGAGCGGCTTGCAGCCCTGAACAGGAAAAATGGATCTCCTTGGGGACGCTCGGACAGGTGAGGGCGAATACTTTAGTCGGGAGTCGGCTTTCAGGAGTGGTCGAATGGTAAAAAGTGAAACTTTTTCACATTCCGCTTGCCATTTTATCTCCTGTGCCTAGAAACGCAGGTTCCACTACGCCGAAAAGCGTGGTGGTGTGCACACCAAATTAAACAATAACGAAGCGCGCTGAACACACGAATTTGCTCAGGATTCTACAAAATGCGACACAATGTTCGCTTGGATCTCCGGCAACCGTGACTTTGGCTCCCGTTTCGTCCCGTAATTCCGAAATGTCAACACACGTATTCAGTCCGGCTTCAGTAGGTTACCCTGTGGTATTGTCAGAGATTTTCAGCCGGCCCGTGTGCGAAGCTTTTCCCTTGGGAAGGCCCTTCGATTTCTAATTTCAACCCGCTCCGGGCGCGGGTTTTACCCAAGCCGGGGGCATCGTCCTTAAACTGCAACCCAATACCATCGTCTCTATGTCAGAACGTCAAAACTTCGGAAAAATCAAGGAAGGTGCGGAGCCACCAAATCTCATTGAGCTTCAAACGGATTCGTACAAGGAATTCCTGCAGGAGGGCATTGCGCTCTCGAAGCGCAAGGAAATCGGACTTCAGGCCGTCTTTAAGGAGGTGTTCCCGATTACCAGCTACGACGAGAAGGTAACTTTGGATTTCGACAGCTACGAAATCGCCGAGCCCAAGATGTCGCTCCGTGAATGCATGCGCGAGAGTCAGACCTACAGTGCGCCGCTTTATGTGACCTTCAAACTCAAGGAGGAGAAGGGCACGAAGGAGGAGAAGGTTTACATGGGCGAAATTCCGCTCATGACGCCGTCGGGCACGTTTGTCATCAATGGCGCCGAGCGCGTGGTGGTTTCGCAGTTGCACCGTTCGCCGGGTATCTGCTTCGAGTCGTCGATTCACTTGAACGGCAAGACGCTTTACTCGTTCCGCATCATTCCTGACCGCGGATCGTGGGTGGAGTTCCAGTTCGATACGAACGACCTGCTTTACGCATACCTCGACCGCCGCAAGCGCCGCCGGAAGATTCTGGCGACGACATTCCTTCGTGCTCTGGGCTTCGGCTCGGATGAAGAAGTGCTCAAGATTTTCTACAAGTTTGAAGACCTCAAGCTCTCCGAATCGCTCGACGAAGAGGAAATCGCGACGAAGGTGCTCACGGCAGACGTGAAGGACGGCGAAGTCACTGTCGCGCGTGCTTTCGAACCGCTCACGAAGGCTACCATCCGCCAGATTATCGCACTCGGCGTGAAGTCGGTGAAGGTTGTCGATACTTCGAAGGATGACTCGGTCATCAAGTCGCTGAAGAAAGATCCGGCGCATGATGAGGAAGAAGCGCTGAAGGACATCTACCGCAAGTTGCGCCCTGGCGACCCGCCAACCATCCCGAACGCTAAGGCGCTCCTGAAGCGTCTGTTCTTCGACCCGAAGAAGTATGACCTCAGCCGCGTGGGACGTCACAAGATTAACGTCAAACTCGATCTCAAGACCGATCTGAACGAGCGCGTAGTGACGAAGGACGACTTCGTTGCAGCGATCAAGTATGTCATCGGCCTCCGTCGCAACGAAGGCATGCTCGATGATATCGATCACCTCGGCAGCCGTCGCGTTCGCACCGTGGGCGAGCTTCTCGCCAACCAGTGCCGCGTAGGTCTCGCCCGCACGGAGCGTCTTGTGAAAGAGCGCATGACATTGTTTGATGCCAATGTCGAAATCATGACGCCGCAAAAGCTCATCAACCCGAAGGCGCTGTCGGCGGTAATCCGCGACTTCTTCGGTCGTTCGCAGCTTTCGCAGTTCATGGACCAGACGAATCCTC
>SXWH01000230.1 GCA_005791535.1 Verrucomicrobiaceae bacterium
AAACGGGTTGTGCGGGGTTTAGCGCATGGCGGCGCCGCCGGGGGGCTGGGTGCCGGGGGGAATGAGGGGTTCGAATTCTTTTTCGAGGGTGTCTAGGTATTCGGTGATGCGGGGGTCGGGGGGGGCGGGTGGTTTGGGTTGGGCGGCTTTGGTGGAGCGGAGGTATTCGTCGAATACGCCGTTGCGGCCGGTGGGTTGGGTGGCCTCGTACCAGTTGAGGTAGTCGGTGATGAGGGCCATGCGTTGGGTGAGTTTTTTGCGGTAGGTTTCGGCGGCGGTGATGCGGGCGGGGAGGTCTTTGGTTTTGCCGGCGATGAGGAGGGCGGTGATTTGTTCGTAGTCGGTGATGATGGGGCGGAAGAGTGGGTTGGCGCGGGCGCTGAGGGCGATGAGGGCGGTCTGGGTGGCGCGGAGGGTTTGTTTGGCGCCGGGTTTGGGGAGGTATTTTTCGAAGTCGGCGATGGGGTAGCGTTCGGTGCGGCCGGTTTTGTCGACGGCGATTTGGAGGTCGAGGAGGGTGGTGAGTTCGCGGTCGGTTTGTTCGAGGGTGAGGCCTTGCCAGCGTTCGGAGTCTGCGAAGCGGGCGAGCTGGAGGGTCCACCATTTGGAGAGTGATTTTTCGGATTCGGCGAGGACGGGAAAGTGGTGGGTGAGGCCGCCGACGGGGTCGCGGTGGTAGGCGGGCCAGTCGCGGATGTAGCGGGTGAGGTTTTCGGGGCCGTTGGGGAGTGCGAGGAGGGCTTCGAGGAGGCAGAGGGCGCAGGCGCGGTCGACTTCGTTGGAGATGTTGTTGAGTTGGAGGGGTGGCTGGGTGATGAATTTGTCGAGGGGCGGGAGTTTGGAGCGGTCGGCGATGCTTTTGAAGACGTCGGTGGTGAGTTGGCCGTCGCGGCGGCGGATGGTTTGGATGAGGCCTTCGGTGATCCACCAGGGTGCGTCGACGATGGGTGTGCGGGGGTCCGGGGGACGGTCGCGGTAGGCGATTTCGAGGAGGAGGGCGCGGATGATGTGTTTTTGGAGGTGGATGAGGGCGGGGTCGTCGCCGATGCGGACGTTGATTTCGACTTTGCCGCCACCGGGGTTGTGGATGAGGGCGAGGTTGACGCCGGGTTCGGTTTTGCCGGGGATGGCGGGGTCGAGGGTGATGAGGACGGGCATGTCCCAGTCATCGCGTTCTTTGAGGATGCGGAGGACGCGTTCTTTGACTTCTTCGGCGAAGATGACGACGCGACCGCGGAGGTCTTTGTCGTCGCAGTAGATGATGAATTGGCCTGAGGCGCTGGTGGACCGGTTTTTGAGGTCGGCAGCGTACAGGAATCCCTGCAGGAGCAGGGCGATGAGGATGAGGGCCCCTGTGCGGGGTGTGTTCATTTAGAGGGGCTTGGAGACGAAGGTGATGCGGCCTTCGGCGACGCGAATCTCAGAGAGGCGGTCGGCTTCCTTGAGTTCCTTGCCGAGGGTTTTCCAGAGTCCGGTGACGGCCCAGTTTTCGAGCGAACCGGCGATGGATGGGTGGATGCCGAGGCGGCCAAGGCGGAGGCCGATGAGTTCGGCACCGACTTTGCCGTCGCGGTTTGTGATTTTGTAGGTGACGCTCGAGTAGGTGGAGATGCCGAAAATGGAGCGCTCGACGAAGACGGTGACGGTGCCGGGCTTGAAGGCGGCGACAGCGCGGACGAATTTGATGCCCATGGAGGCTTCGCCGGCTTTGAGGGTGCGGCGAAGGTGGGCGTTGATGTCTTCTTCGGAGCTGGTGAAGGAGTTCGCTGTCTTTACTTCCATCAGGCGGGTCCAGAGGTCGCCCGGGTCTGCGACAGGGATGACGGCTTTGGATGTATCGGGGACGCCCTCGGGCGTCAGCCAGAAGAGGAAGATGGCGGCGACGAGGGTGGCGAAGACGACCATCTGGATGCCGACTTTCATGTCGCTGAATCCACCGGCGCGCTTCGGTTTCATCATGCGCTGGACGCGTTGATGGGTCTCTTCGGGAGTTTCGGACTTGCTGGCCTCGACTTTGGGTAGGAGTGAACGGTCGAGCTTGGAGCCGCAGTTATGGCAATAGACGCGTTCGGGTTCGTTCTCGTGCTCGCAGGAGCCGCACTTGAGGGTGGGTGTGTTGGAGTTGGACATGGCGTGCTAGTCTTTCTTTGCGGGTTTGGCTGCTGGGGCTTCGGATTTGGTCTCGGCCTTTTTTGTGGATGAGCTGTCGCCGGTATCTTTTTTCGCGGCGCTCTTGTAGCCTTCGCTACGGTAGTCGGTGATGTAAAAGCCGGAGCCCTTGAAGATTAGCCCTGCACCGCCGCCGAGGAGGCGTTTGACCTTCCCTTTGCCCCACTTTTTCATGCAGCAGGATTCTTTTGGGCACGTGGTGAAGGCGTCGTCTTTCATGGACTGGACGCATTCAAAGGTCTTTTTGCACTTGGCGCATTCGTATTCGTAGGTCGGCATGTTGTGAGTATGGATGCGGTCTTGGAGGATGGATTCGTAGCAGACGGAGGGCCCGCGGGCAATGGGTGGTTCGATTCCTTACAGAAAATGAAGAATGTGCAGGCCGTCAGCGCTTTCACCGTGCCGGCAAAACGCGCCGCTCTCATGGCCCCAGCGGGCGTGTGCGTTCTCCGGGGAGCAGAGCGAATCAGCGGGAAACGGGTGTCCCGCAGGCGCGCCGGCGTCGAAGAAATGGGACGCGGCCAAATGAAGTGCGGCAGGCCCCATTGTCACGGGAAGGTTTGGAATTAGTTTGCCGCGGGCTTCGGAGGCTCCGGCGCGGGAGCGGGAGCGGGTTCCGGCGTCGATGGCTTTGCGGGCTCGGGAGCAGGCGCAGGTGCAGGCGCTGGCGTCGATGGCTTCGCAGGCTCGGGAGCGGCAGGTTTAGCGGGCTCAGGAGCGGCTGGCGCTGGTGCCGGAGCTGCGGGAGTAGCCGTAGGTGCAGGTGCTGGCGCTGGTGCCGAGGCCGGAGTGGCTGGCTTCGAAGCATCAGTAGCCCCCGGAGCAGGTGCAGGAGGCGTGGTCGGGGCGGGTGGCGTGGTAACCGGAGCACCGGGCTTCGGCGCCTCGATTGCCGGAGTCGTGGTAACGGGTGCGGCGGCCTTCGATTTCTCCATCGCGGCCTTGGCTTCAGCCTCCGCTTTCAGGCGCGCGTCGTCCGCCTTCTTTTTCTCGCGGGCATCCTCGATGTATTTGTTCGTGGCGGTGCGTGCTTCGGGATTTTTCGAATACAGCAGCGAGAGAACGAGCGTGAGCACCATGAAAATGCCTGCGAGCCAGCGGGTGAGGTTCGCGAGAACGTTCGTCGTCTGCGCGCCGAAGATGTTGCTGGCGGTATCTCCGCCGAACGCAGCGCCGAGGCCTTCGTTCTTCGGCCGCTGGAGAAGCACGACGAAGATGAGCAGGAAACAGACGATTACGTTTACCGCGAGCAGCAGTTTGGTAACGATGCCGATGAAAGAGACGCCAAGGATAAGCATACTTTGAAAAAAGGGCGCGGACTATGGTCGCAACGGCCCCGAGTAGCAAGGGTCATTTTGGGATTCGCCTAAGTTGCATTCGGCAGCGTATCAAACGGCCATGTCAAAATCGTACACGGAACGGAAAATCGCCTGGGCGGAAAAAATGCGTGCACGCGGTGCGAGAGCGGAGTCGATTCGCTCGAAGGACCGCCTTCCTCCCGGCCAGCATCTGGTGAAAAGTCTGCAGGTGCTCGATTTGGGAATCCACCCTCCCCTGCCCCGCGAGTCCTGGAGCTTGGAGATTACGGGACTGGTGGAAAATCCGGTGACGCTAGACTGGCCCGCGCTCATGGCGTTGGAACAGGCGGAAAGGATGAGCGATTTCCACTGCGTGACCACGTGGAGCCGTTACGACTGCCGGTGGCTCGGCGTGCCGCTGGCTGCGCTGCTTGATCTCGTTCGCCCCACGGATGAAGCGCGATTTGTGTACTACCGCGCTTACGACGGATACACGACGAACACGCCTGTCGATGCGCTCACGCACCCGGATGCAATGCTCGCACACACGCTCGACGGCGGGGAACTGCCAGTGGAACACGGCGGTCCGCTGCGGGTGATCATTCCGCAACTCTACGCGTGGAAAGGTGCAAAGTGGGTGAAGCAGATCGAGTTTCGCGCGACGGACGCCCAAGGCTACTGGGAGGAGCGCGGATACTCGATGCTCGGCGACCCGTGGCTCAACGATCGCTTCGCGTAAGGCGCAGGCCTTACTTGCGGATTTCGAAAACGACAATCAACTGCCCGCGCGGATGCATCGGCCCGCGGATGAAAAGCGGGCTGTCGATTCCAAGCTTCGCTTCCGTCGTCACGATACGGCGCTTGTCGTGAAAAAACTCGAGATTCAGCAGGTAGCCGGGGCCATCCTTTTTCGCGACCGCGCCGACCCAGAAGTTCTGACTCGGCACCAGCCAGCGCTCATTGCGGGCGTCCATCACCTTCGTCGCTGAGCCAAGGATCTGGAATTCCTCGTAACCAAAAACCTTCGTGAGCTTCGCCGCGTAGGGCGCGAGTTCCGCAGGCGGGTCCTTGCGTTCAACACCACGCGCCGGATTGCTCGCAAGCACGACGGCGCTCCACACCTTGTCTTCGGCGGAGGCAATCGCTGCGAGCAGCAGCAGGCTGGCGAGAATGCGGATCATTCGAGGACGTAATCAGAAGGAAGCGAGTCCAGTCCGTCAATCCAAACGACCGCCAGACCGTCGGCGCTCACAAGCTGCGCCGAGATGTCTTCATCGCCGGCTTTCACGCTGAGTACCTGCGCGAAGTAATCGGACCGCGGTGTTTCGCGCTCGACCATCCCGAAATAAACGCCCGCCGCAGCGAGCACGCACACCGCGGCGGCAAATGCGAGCCGCCACAACGGGAAGAAGCGGCGCTCCGTCCGCACCGGCTGCGGCGGAGCAATCTCGCGAAGGATCTGGTGGTTGAAAAAATCACCATTCTTCAACGCAGGCACCTTTGCAGCCATCGCGTCGCGAAGGCGTTCATGCCGCACGCGCTCGGCAGCGACGCCGGGATTTTCGCGCTCGAAAGCGGCGGCCTCGGCCGCGGGCAATGCGCCATCGAGATACGCTGTGAGCTTTTCCTCCTCGGGTGTGAGATCGGGTTCAGAGTTGTTCATAGACGTCATGAAGCAGGGATTGCAGTTTCTTGCGGGCGTAAAAAAGGCGCGACATCACCGTGCCGAGCGAACAGCCGATTGCGTCGGCGATTTCCTGATAATCGAGATCCTCAATCTCGCGGAGAACGATGACCGCGCGGTGCTCGGGCGAGAGCTTCTCGATGGCTGCATCAATCCGCGCGCGCAGTTCCGCGTCCGCGAGCCGCTCCGAGGGCTCCATCACCGACTTCGGCGCAGTGGCGGCAGCCGGTTCGATTCGGCGCAGGCCGATTGTGTCGTCGAATTCCTGGCCGCCATGGATGTGCTTTTTGCGAAGCCAGTCGAGCGACACATTCGTCATAATGCGGTACAGCCACGTGTAAAACGCGGACTGCCCGCGGAAGTTCGCGAGGCTTTTCCAAGCCTTCACGAAGCCATCCTGGGCGAGGTCCCATGCGTCCTCTTCGTTTCTGACCATGTTGTAGATCATCGCAAAACAGCGTTGGCGGTATTCAGTTATCAGTGAATCAAAGGCTGCCGTGTCCCCGCGCTGCGCCCGCGCAACCAGTTCAAGGTCGCTCGCAGCGTTTGCAGGGCCACCGGCCTCTCCGTTCGACGTGGTTTGATTCGGATTATTCAATCGATGTGGCTTCGGGTGTTTAACGGCAACCGCCGCCAAATGTCCACGCCGGACCGCGGATTCGCACCACTGCACTTTTGAAGATGCAATTTTCCACGAATCAGGCACAAAGACGCCATGCCATCTGGGTTCGAGAGCAGTCTGCTGCCGCGCAAAATTTTCTCCGTCGCACTCGCGATGTCACTCGCGGCTGCAAGCGGTGCATTTGCGCAGACAAAGAAAAAGAGCGACAAGGACGCCGCCCGCGGTGCCGCCGAGCACATGAAGGAGGAACTCGGCGTGAATCAATTCACCACCCCGAGCATCGAGACCGTCCTGCTCGCGCTCAAAGAACTCCGGCCCATTGATTACGAGAAAGCCGCACGCGACCTCCGCGACACGGTGCCCGGCGATCGTCCCCGACTTGCACTCAGCGCAGGCGCTTTGATTGCCGACGGATTCCTCGCCGTTTCGGCGGAAAAGCAGTCCAAGCTCGACGACATCGGCCGCCTGCTTGTGCGCCACGCAAAAGGACTCGGCGTGAGCGACCACGTCACACGCCACAGCAAGAGCATTCTGGAAAAGGGCGCGGCGAAAGACTGGCAGGGCATTCGAGCCGAACTTGTATCCACGCAGCGCGACGTCGAGAAGGCGATGATGGCGCTGAAGGACGAGGAAATCGCCCACCTCGTCGCGCTCGGTGGATGGGTGCGGGGCCTGCATATTTCGTCCACCCTCGTCGCGGATCAATACACCCCTGAACGTGCTGCGATCCTCGTCCAGCCGACGGTCATCAACTATTTCATCGAGCGCGTTTCCACGCTGAACCCCTCGCTGAAAAAGGCGAACGTCTTCGTGCTTTTGGAGAAGAACCTCGCGGAGATCCGCAACATCACCGTGAAGGAAAAGGCTGCCATGCCGACGGCAGCGGACTTGAAGGTTGTGAGTGAACTGTCCGGCGCGATTATCGCCGCGTTCGGCGAAGTCGCAGAGTAGAAAGGCTGGCGTCCCCGCCCCCGGAGACCGCCGCGTAGCGCAGATGCTCATCGCTTTCCACAAACCTTACGGAGTCCTCTGTCAGTTTACGCCGGACGGCTCGGCGAATCGCACACTCGCCGAGTTCGGCTTCCCCAAACACACGTACGCACTCGGCCGGCTCGATGCCAACAGCGAGGGACTGCTGCTTCTCAGCGACGAGCCGTATTTGAACAAACGTCTGCTCGATCCCGTTAACGCACACTCGCGCACCTACTGGGCGCAGGTCGAGCGCATCCCCTCACCCGAGGCTCTCACGGAGATGCAGCGCGGAATCACGATCGGGAAAACGAAAACCCTGCCCTGCCGCGCGTGGATGCTGGACCCGCAGCCACTCATTCCGCAGCGCGATCCTCCCATCCGCTTCCGCAAAAACGTGCCGGATTGCTGGATCGCGCTGTCGCTCATCGAGGGCAAGAACCACCAGGTCCGCAAAATGACGGCCGCAATCGGGCATCCCACGCTGCGGCTCATTCGTGTGCGAATCGGTGAATTCGATCTCGGCGGTCTCGCACCCGGACGATGGCGCGAACTCAGCCCGGGCGAGCGCGCCCGTGTCTTCGGTGGAAAGGCCATCCCGCGCTGACCGCTGCGTTTTCCTGCTTCCCCAGCCCGAAATGCGATTATAAGCAACAACGCGTGATGCCGCTTCTTTCACTCTTCCTCCGCCTCTGTCTGCTTGCAGCCGTGCTGTCTGGCGCGCATCTCCATGCTCAAACAGGAAAAGACCTTCGCGTAAAAGTCCCGCCACCGCCAATCCCGCGCAAAGCGACGCTCGATCGCGGACAGAACGCCACGATTCCGCTGGGCGTTTACGGCCCCGGAGTCGAGCAAATGGAATTCATCATTCGCACGCCGCCCAAACACGGCACGCTTTCGCGCGTGCTAATCACGGGCGACTCCACAGCCGCCGTCGTATACACCGCACCGGCGCAAACCAATGCGCTTGAAGATCGTTTCACATACGCCGTGCGCACCGCAGACGGCGTCTCGGCCGCTGTGCCCGTGGTCATTACCATCGCCGAACCAGCCGGACTTCCTCCTCGGCTGGTCGTGCCCGGCTCCCTTGATGGCGAGGAGCAACGCACCGGCGAGGAATACACTTTCACCATTCCGATCAAAAATGCAGGCGGCGGATACGCCGAGGGCGAGTTCACGATCGCACCACCATGGAAGGTGCAAAACCCCGCGAAATTCCGACTGGCCGGCGGCGAATCGATGGAAGTGACGGTGACTTTTTCCGCGATGAAAATCGGCGCGCACAAAGCCGACCTCACCTACGGAGCCGCGCACCGCGTCTCTACCACACTCAACGCGAAAGTCGTGGCACCGCTTACGATCACACCGGCCCTGCTCGATTTGAAAGCAAAGCCCGGTGCCGCAACCCGCAGCGGTCAGGTGAAACTCACAAACCAATCTTCACTTCCTGTCACGGTAACCATCAAGCACAGCGGCGCGCTACTCACCGAGCAGAGCGTCACTGTTCCTGCGCTCGATTCGCATACCCTCGCCGTCTTCGCTGAACCGGGCGAGGTGGGGAAAATCGAAGATCGCCTCGAACTGAAAGCCGGCGAATGGACGCATTCACTCCCGGTCATCGCGCAACCACTTGGCGCCATCGTCTCCTGCCGCGAGAAATCCGTGACCTTTACCGGCGCAATCGCGGAGCGCACCGTGCAGAGCAACATCACACTCGAGAACAGCGGCGGAAGCCCCGTAGCGGTTACACTAACCGCGCCCGCACCCTTCCGCACAGACCCCGCCGCAATAGCGCTGAAACCGAAAAGCACCGCGACGATCGCAGTGCTCTGCAAAGCAGACACGGAAGGCCTGGCCGAAGGCGAACTAGCTATCACGGGTGCGGGTGTGGACATTCGTATTCCGCTTTCCGCAAACGTCGGCCCGCGTGAAGCCGCGAAGAAAAGCCCGCAGAAAACGCCACACGCCGAAGAGCCGCCGGCACCGAAACCGGTCCGCGAAGCGAAGGAAAGCAGCACGCCATCCGCTGCCGCAGAACTTCCAAACATTCGCGGCAAGGCCATCGAAGTCAAAGCGACGAAAGCCACCATCGAATGGAAAGCTTCACAGAAACCCGGACTTCGCGCCCAATCGCGCATCCTTGCGCCTTCCGGCGATGCACCGGCAATTGCATGGAAGGATATCAGCGCGACGTTCGCCGCGTCGGGCGCGAACACGCAATGCACAGTCGATTCGCTGGCTCCGCAGTCGCTGCATACCATCCGCATCATCTCCAATGATGGCGTCGAGTGCACCGTGAACTTCGTGACGCTACCGAGCCCGCCCTATCTCATCTACGCTCTGCGCGCCTTGCTTCTCATCGGAGCAGTAGCCGGAATCGCAATATACCTTCGCAAACGCCGCGCGGCCCGCGCCTGATCACTGAACCGTGCGGACCTGATAGAACTTCGCTGCGAATCCCGCGTCGCCATCCGTGTAACTCGTCGTCGCTCCCGCCGATGGAACGGCAGTTGGGCCGCTTATTTTCGTAAACGGCTGTGCGAGATCCGTCGTTACCCACACTTCATAGTTGAGCCCCGCTGCACTCGCCCATGTCACCAACACGGACGTCGCTGTCAGCCGCGATGCGGCCGTGATGCGAAAAACCGACGAGGGATTCAGAGGATTCATTCCGGCCGCATGCTCGGCTTCATTCGTCTGGCCGTCGCCATCCTCATCGGCGCCTGCTGCGAGCAGTTTGATTCCCACAGACGCGGAACCCGCTGGTCCGACACGAGCCGGATCGTTCGGATTCACGGCCTGGACTGAAATCGACACGGTCTGCCCGTCCGCCGCCGACGCCGTGTAGCTCGCCGCGCTCGTCGTGAACGCCGACGCGGGACCGCCGTTGATACTCACATTCACGCGATACACCGGCGCAATACCCTCGCTGTCCGGAGCAACGACCGGCCATGTGAACGTCACGCTGTTCCCGAGCGCATACGGAAAAACGTTCGGCCCCGCAGGTTGAGCGGGAGCAGCCACAGGCGCAGTGGTATCGAGCAGTTTCAAGAATTGCGCCTCGTAAGGAGCAGACGCCCATTCCGAGTTTGCCTGCGGAACCCGATTGAGACTCGCAAACACGCCATTCGCCAACACATCCGCCCCCGTGCGGCCATCGCCCCACAACAATGTAGTTCTCCGGGTCGAATCGACACCCGTGTAGGCGGAAAGATTGCGCACGTTGTACGTCCGCGCGGATTTGATCCCGAAAAGATTCGAACCGCCCTGCGTAATGTTGACGTTGAAAGTGCCGCTCTGCGCGTTGTTACGGTCAAGATTCACAAATCCAAAAACCACATCGGTCGTCGCGGGCGATGCGTTCGCAGCCTCGTACTTCGCAACGCTGAAAAGGCTCTGCTGAGCCCCCTGCCCGCCGGTCCGGTCCAGAAAGTAGCGATTCGGCGAACGCAGCGCCTTCGACTGCGCCCGAGCCGTCCCGATCGCTGCATAAACCGGATACAGCTGCGCGAGGCCGTAGTTGTAGTTTGGGTGCCCCGGATCCGTGAGCCGCCAGAGCGGCATCAGCGAGTTGTATTCTTTAAATTGCGGAATCGGTTTTCCAAAATTGACCTCGTAACGCTCGTATCCAAACGCCGCCGTGCCGTTGGTGTGATTCGGCGGAATCACCGTCCCGCTTAGACCCAATTCCTGCCCGGGAAAAATCATCGGCGCACCGTCGATCGTGCTGTTCACCGCATAGCGGATCAACGCCTGCCACGGGTCGCTGTAGTGGTCCTCATCGTGAGATGACGTATTCAGCAGCACGCCAGCCTCGCCATAAGCAGTGCGCCGCTTCTCGTAGATCTGACGGAAGCCATGCTTGTCGGTTCCGTTCACATTAACCGTGGTTGTGGTCGTTGCTTCGTGGAGCGGAAACACGATGTTCTCATTCAGCAAATCAAAGTGACGGGAACTGCGGTAGGTCACCGCCCCTCCATCGAGGCTCTCGGCCATAAATAAGAAATTCCACTTCCGCGTCTTCGTCCGGTTCACGATGTATTCCCAGGCCTGAGGTGGAAGCCCCTGACCGAAATCAGCACGCAACCCATCGATGCCCGCCGCCGAGTTCAGCACAGCGCCACCCGAGTTCGCAGGATAGCCCGTCTGCGTCAGCCAGAAATCGATATAGCCAGCAAAGTAGCGCCACACGTTTCGCGTGATTGCGTCGAAATGCCCGTTGTTGTCGCCACTGCTCCCGTCGCTTCCGATCGAGTAATCGAACCAATCCCCTTCATTCAGATGCCCGCCGGTGGATCCGGAAACCAGCGATGCGTAACGACCGAAATACACTTCGTACGTGTCCTCAAATTTACCGAAGTCATTCCGATCCGGTGCGAGCGCGATGTTACCCGCGCTGGACGCACGCATGTCGTACGCATTCACACGCGCAAAAAAACGGGCCTCCACGTTGCGAATTTGTGTCGTCGCGCTGCTTCCCCCATTTCCCCAGTACGACTGCCCAAGCGCAGCGAGTTCCACGTCATATCCGGTATGATTAAACGGCGCATCCACCATGATATCGACGCCAGCGGCGTCGGCAGCGGCAGAAAAGCCGGTGAACTCCGTCATCGCCTGCACGCGTCCGACCGGCGTGTCGTTGGTCGCGGGCGTTCCGCCGGGCACAAAAGCTTTTGCCATGAGCGGCATCACTTCGAAGAAATTCTTCACCGCGTAGGGCGAGCCGACCTCGTACGGCTGTCCATTCGCCGGGTCATTCTGACGTCCATCAATCGCGTTCGGGTGAACGGGCTGGAACCAAAACATATTCGCTCCGAGGCCCTTTACATAATCAAGATTGAAACGCGGCGTGCCCGGTCCACCGGAGAGACCGCCGGCCAAATCCGCAAATGTGCCGCGCTGCGAAGGCGCGGTCCCGGTCGCGATAATCGTGAGCGGATTGACCTCATACATCACGATGTCGCGGGCTTTTGCGGGCGACGCAACGACCGTGTAAGCGTGAATGTTCAAGTCGCCAAATTGTCCGGTCGGACTCGGGTCGGAGGTGTAATATCGCCAGACGCCCGGTGCATCGCTGTTTAAACGCCAGCGCACATTGAGCCGATACACACCGGTCTTGCTGAGGTTCAGCGTGAGTTGGTAGCCGCCGCTGACCAGCGACATCGGGTAAGCCTTGTAGTAGTGCGCGTCACTCCCGGCAACGATTAGCGAACCCGGCACGGGCTTGATTCCGTCTTCGATCCCGTCGCCATTCGCATCGTCGTCCGCACGGTCGCGTCGATTCAAATTGGTAAAGACTTCGCACGTTTGAACACCCGTAGTTTGCGGATCAAAAAACAGCGTGATCGGAATGCTGTCACCGGCAACCTCGTCGATGAAAAGGTGCGTCGAAGCGTAATCAGCCTCAACTTCCGACGCGGCTCTTGATGTGGAGTTTGGCGAAATCCGCAACGTCGAGCCCGCTAGCGGCAATGCCAGCGAAGTGACGGCGACGAGTGTTTTGAAAATCATTTCAGCGGTTCGTTTTGAACGGAGAATCAGACTCAGGCCGGGTCACGTTAGCCCGAATCACCCTTCCGTCAAACCGCTCCCGGGTTAATGATCCTCGGATGTCACGCGCAGCACCTCTTCGAGCGTGGTGATTCCCTCCCTCGCCTTGTCGATACCCACCATCCGCAGCGTCTTCATTCCTTCGCTCACGGCCTGATTCTTCACGACGTTGGAACTCGCACGCTTGATTACGAGGCGGCGAATCGACTCGCTGACCGGTAGCACTTCGATGATCGGCGCCCGTCCGAGGTAGCCGCGTCCTTTGCAGCGGCCGCAGCCCACGCCCTGATAGAAGACCGTATTCTCGTCCTCAATCCCGAGTTTCTGGAGCAATTCCGGCTCGGGTTTGAATTCCTCGCGGCAATTCGGGCAGATGCGCCGCACGAGACGTTGTGCACAGGCCAGAATGACCGAGGAACTAATGAGGAACGGCTCGATTCCCATGTCGTCCATACGCGTGATCGCGCCTGCCGCATCGTTTGTGTGGAGTGTGGAAAGCACCTGGTGACCTGTGAGCGCAGCCTTTACCGCGATATCGGCCGTTTCGTTGTCACGAATCTCACCAATCATGACAATGTCGGGGTCCTGACGGAGAATGGAGCGCAACGCCTCGGCGAAGCCCATTCCGATGTCGCTCTTCACGGCGACCTGGTTGACGCCAGTGAGCTGGTATTCCACCGGATCTTCGACCGTGACGAGGTTATAGATCGGGTTGTTGAGTTCGCCGAGAATCGTATAGAGCGTCGTTGTCTTTCCTGAACCGGTGGGGCCCGTGATGAGAATCATCCCGTGCGGTGCATCGATCGCCTTTTTGAAAACACCGAGCGTGTACTCGTCGAGACCGAGCGATTCGATCGAGCCCTGCAAATTGCCTTTGTCGAGCAAACGAATAACGACCTTCTCACCGTAAACCGTGGGCAGCATCGAAACACGAAGATCGATTTCCTTCCCGGAGACGCGAATGCGGAAGCGCCCGTCCTGCGGGACACGGCGTTCGGCGATGTCGAGACCTGCAAGGATTTTGATACGGCTGGCAATCGGAAGCTGGAGCGATTTCGGGGGCGAACTTGCCTCAATCAGCGCGCCGTCCACGCGGTAACGCAGCTTCAGTTCCTTCTCAAACGGCTCGATGTGGATATCCGAAGCCTTCTCCTTGATGGCCTGAACAAGAATCAGGTTCACGATCTTTACCACCGGCGCGTCCTCGGAATCATGCGCCATGCGGTCGAGGTCGATCTCCTCGCGCCTCTGCTTCACCTCCTCCACCGTATCGGTCTCCGCGAGCGCCTTCTGTGCGGCGTCCTTGAGGACCATATCCATCTGCGCGCTTGAGTTTCCGACGCCCGAGAGTGCTTCCATCACGGCACGTTCGGTCGTGATCATCGGGACAATCTCCATCCTCGTACGCTGGCGCAGATCGTCGAGCGCAAGGACGTTCAACGGATCCGCCATCGCGACAAACAGCTTGTTTCCGAGCTTGCACACGGGTGCCAGCTTGTAGGAGCGCGCCATGTCCTTGGGGACCAGTTCCATCACGCTCTCGGGAACTCGCACACGGGCGAGATTGATCGGCGGCGTGTCTAGACAGCGCCCCATGGAAATGACCATGTCCTGCTCGGTCACGTAGTTGTTGTCCGTGAGGCTTTTCAGCAGCCGTCCGCCCTGCCTCTTCTGGGTGGCCACGGCCTCCTCCAGTTGCGCAGGAAGCAGCAACCCGTCCTCGATCAGGACATCCGCGATTCGTTCACCAAATGATTTAATGCTCATGCGTGGAGTGGAATGTTGCGTCAGCGGTAGGAACTCTGGAGCAGTTTGATAATCGATGCCGGCGACGCGAGGTGCCATTGAATGTGGTAATCGACCAGTTGCTGGACGGCATCCTTGCCGACGGAATCAAACGGGTTCGCAAGCGCCACCATCATTGTGCGGCTGACGACATCGAAAGGAACAAAGAGCCGCCCGAGCGTAATGCTCTCCGGAAGCATTTTAACGACCTGCCGGTCCACATCATAGCAGTCGAGCGGGATGTATCCGAATTTCACGCGATCCAGAATTCCGCTGAGTAATTGTTCCTGATCCACTGCACCACGCGTCACGATTTCATCAATGAGCGATGCCGCGGGATTCACTGCCGCACGCTCGGCGTTGCGCCGGCGAACGAGATGAAGCGCCTGCATCGCGATGTCCTCCGAAACCAACCGGTGCTGGACGAGGAATTTCATGAGTGTCTTTTGGCCGTCATCCGCTGCGGCGAGCTTTTCCGCCAGCACCTTGTGGTCACCGGAGATTGCCGGTCCGCGCAATTGAACGCTTTGGGTCTGCTTGGTCGCGATGAGATTCCCCGTATCCAGAACGGCACTCCGGAAATCGAGGTTGATGTTCTCGCCTCCGGACTGCGCATCGGTCTGGAGCTGCTGCAATCGCTGCTCCACTTCGCCGAGCGCCGCGATGACCTCTGCGTTGTCCGGTTGCTTCTGCAGGATGCTCTCGTACTCGATAAGGGCGGATGCATATTGCGCGAGCGCCATGTACGTGTCCGCGAGCCTCCGGCAGACCGTGAGCGATTCCGTCTCCTTCCCAAGCTTCGCATAAGCCTCCTTCAGAATCTCCATGCTCTGCGTATCCTGCGGATTCGCCTGGGTAATGACCTCGAACATTTCGATGGTCTGGTGAAGTTGCTCCTCCTCCTCGGGAGAGAGCTGTGGCGCGGCTGGTGTTTCTATCATGGGCTGAGTTCAGTTTCGAAATAGCGAAAACCGTACCGCGTCGCCCCCCCAACATCATGCCGCAGAGACAAAAAAGACATACCCCGGAGGATTTATGTCCCCCGGGGCGCCGTTGAGAAAGAGGCGGACGACCGTAAGCCGGATTCTGTAACGCAGCGCTTTCGCACCGCGCGGCAGTCATTTCTCTCGCCTGCCCGGAGGCAGGACGCCGCCCGTCCCAGCCGGAGCCGGAACGGGCAGTGCGACTATTACCCGGGAAGCGCCCCGCCGAAGCGAGGCCGGCCAGACGCCGGCTTCCCTGCTTTGTCTTGCACCGCGGAAGGTTTTTCGTGCCCCGTCTGTTACCAGCGCGGGCGGTGGGCTCTTACCCCGCCATTTCACCCTTACCGGAAGGGACACGAGGTCCCGCCCGGCGGTTTGTTTTCTGCGACACTTTCTGTCGTCCCTCGCTTTCGCGAAAAACGCCCATGGGTTCTCCATGGTCCGCTGTCTGGTGGTGTCCGGACTTTCCTCCCGCAGGCGAACTGCGGGCGACTGCCGGCCGTCCAAGGAGAGAGATACTCCCGCAGCCGGCGCGTAGAAAGGACAAAAACGACGACGCTCCCCTCCCCGCTACGCGATTCGGAACCGGCACCAGCCGTAATCCAAAACACCCGGCTCCCTCCGAATCGCCTCCGGCATAAAATACACCGTCGAACGCCGGTCCTCGCCCCTGCGCGTCGAAACGACTCCCGCCTTTGCCAGCACCTTCATGTGCACGTTGATCGAATCAAAGCCCTGCTTCCACGCCGCGGCCACCTCCGTCGGAGTCAGCTCGGCCCCACTCGCGAGGCGCTGCACCACCCAAATGCGTATCGGATTGGACAAAGCGGCGAAAAACTCGGTGGGAGGAGTAAATGGAATCGGCGCGGCGGACTGGGTCGAATCGCTCATCGCTCCCATCATTCATATCTCAAAAACTCATACAAGCCCGACGTTCTATACGGTAAATTTACAGCATAAAGCTGCCAAGTCGCTGCTTTATACTGCCACTTTCCAGTATATCGGTTCGACTTTCTCCATTTATACTGAAAACACACCGTATAACACACAAAGCCGAATCCCTTATCCGGTAACTTTGCAGCATAAAGCGACTTCTTTGGTCCGCTATACTGCGAGTTTGCAGGATATAACTTCCAGTTTCTCCCGATGAACTCCGACTTTCTCCCACAGAACGTCGCGAAATTGCCGAATACCTCAGATAGTCTCCCATCCTCCTGCCCTCTCGAACCTGAATGCGTGCAATTACGGTTCGCACCTTTACTTCCCCGGCCTTCTGCGCTCAACCTCGCTCCCATGAAGACTCTCCTTCTCCTCGCAACGACCGCCGCCACTGCAATCGCCGCACCTCCAGAGCCGAAGTTTACCGCGCAGGACATCGACCGCGCCGTCAAAATCGGCTACGGCGTCGCCATCGCAGATGTCGATGGAGACAAGCTCACCGACATCCTCCTCGCAGACGCCCGCCAAATCCGCTGGTACAAAAACCCCGGCAAACGCGGCGCAGAATGGCCGCGCTACGTCATCGCCGAGGAACTCACGAAAAACGACAACGTCTGCATCGCCGCGCAGGACATCGACGGCGACGGCAAATGTGAAGTCGCCATCGGCGCTGAGTGGAACCCCGGCGACACGGAGAAAAGCGGCGCAGTCTTCTACCTCATCCCGCCCGCCGACCGGACGCAGAAATGGGAGCCGGTGAAATTCCCCAGCGTCGAGCCGACGACGCATCGGATGAAGTGGATTAGGATCAAGAAATCGGAATGGGGGCTAGTCGTACTGCCCCTGCACGGGCGGGGAAACAAAAACGCCGAAGGCGAGGGAGTGAAAGTGCTGCTCTACCGCAAGCCGGAGGATGTGAATGCGCAGTGGAAAAGCGAATTACTCGATGACTCGATGCATGCGACGCACAATCTCGCTCCCTACCCGGAGAGCGAAAATCGTGGCGGATTTTGGTTTTGTGGTCGCGAAGGTATTCGTGCGGTAGGGTTCAACGAAGCGACAGGCGGAGGAACTGAGTTGCCCGACCTGATTCCAATCGGATTTCGGGTCTTGGGTAAGACAAACCATTTTGCAGTGTTTCCGGAGTTTGATGGTGCGGGAGAGGTTCGGCACGGCAATCTAGGTAAAGTTGGGCGTTTTTTTGCGACAGTAGAACCGATGCACGGAAATCGACTGGTTACCTATACTTATCCCGAAGGGGGTAGGGGCGGAGCCGCACAAGTGCCTCGCCTTGTCCTCACCGACAAACTCAACCAAGGCCACGCCCTCGCGTGCGGCGATTTGCTCGGCACGGGCAGCGACCAGATCGTCGTCGGCTGGCGCGGCGCAAAGCCGGGCGACACCGTCGGCATCGCTGTCTGGACGCCGCTCGACGACAAGGGCGAGAAATGGCGCGAGACCCTCGTGGATGACAATCAGACCGCCTGCGAAGACCTCGCCCTCGCCGACCTCGATGGCGACGGCAAACTCGACATCGTCGCAGCCGGACGCGCGACGCATAATCTGCGCATTCTCTGGAACGACCGCTGACCGTTCGGCGTCGGTTTAAAGCACGTGCTCCGCTTCGGCTCCGAGGAAGACGCGGAAGCGGCTCTTATCGATCGCTTTCATGTAGGCCTCCATCGGCGTGATAAGGCCCTGCTGCATCGCCGACCAGATGGCGTCGTCCATGAACTGCATGCCCTGGCCTTTGCCGCCCACGATGACGTCCTGCAATTTCTGCGTGGCACCTTCGCGAATGATGGCGCTCGCGGCAGCGTTCACGACGAGAATTTCGTTCACCGCCATACGACCGCCGCCGGCGTCCTCGGATTTTTTCATGAGGAGCTGCGCGACGACGCCACGGAGCGAGTTTGCAAGCATCGTGCGGACCTGTGATTGCTGATCCGCGGGGAACACGTCGATCATACGATCGACGGTCTTGCGCGCGTTGTTCGTGTGCAGTGTGCCGAAAACCAGCAGGCCGGTTTCCGCCGCAGTGAGCGCAAGCTGGATGGTTTCCAGGTCGCGCATTTCGCCGACGAGAACGATGTCCGCATCCTCACGAAGCGCAGCTTTCAACCCTTGCGCAAACGAGACGGCGTGCTCGGGAACTTCGCGCTGGGTGATGATGCTCTGCTTGTTGTTGTGCACGAACTCAATCGGCTCCTCGACGGTGATGATGTGCCGCTTGAAGTTGATGTTGATGTAGTCGATGAGCGCCGCGAGCGTCGTCGATTTTCCCGAACCCGTCGGACCGGTCACGAGCACAAGCCCGCCGCGCATGTGGCCGAATTCCTTCACGATTTCAGGAATCCCGAGCTGCTCGAGCGTCATGATTTTCGTGGGAATGAGACGGAACACGCAGCCGTAGCCGTGCGATTGCTTGAGAAAGTTGCAGCGGAACCGGCTGTGCTCGTTCATCTCATACGCGAAGTCGAGGTCGCCGTGTTCGAGATAACGCTGCCACCGCTCGGGGCCGGAGATTTCGCTCATCATGTAGGCCATTTCGTCATGCGTGAGGATTTCCTCGCGGATGGGAATGATGCCGCCATGCCGGCGGATTTTCGGCGGCTGACCTTCGCCGAGGTGAAGGTCGGACGCGCCTGCTGCGATGAGGACTTCGAAAAACTGGTCGATGTAAGCCATTGCTGTCGGGAAGTTGCGGGATTGGGTTGCCTATGCCATGAGCGCCTGGCGCATGAGGGATTTCTGCTCGGAGCGCATATACGCCTCCTCGGCGGTGATGAGCCCCTCGTTGTAAAGTTCCAGCAGCGAATCATCCATGAGTCGCATGCCCATTTTGCCGCCCGTCTGCATGACGCCGGGAAGCATGTAAGTCTCACCCTTTCGAATGCACGACGCGACGGCCTCAGTGCGCAGGAGAATCTCCAGCGCAAGCGCACGACCGCGGCCATCGGCACGGGGAACGAGTTGCTGCGAAACGATTCCGCGGAGTGATTCGGAGACCATGACTCGAATCTGGTCGCGCTGGTCGGTCGGGAAGACGTCGAGAACGCGGTCGAGCGTGCGGGCTGCATTTCCGGTGTGGAGCGTCGCGAGCACAAGGTGACCCGTTTCGGAAGCGGTGATGGCGAGCTGGATGGTTTCCAAATCGCGCATTTCGCCGACCATGATGATATCCGGGTCTTCACGGAGCGCGCCGCGGAGCGCATTTGCGAAGCTCTTCGTGTGCGTGTGCACCTCGCGCTGCGTCACGTGGCAGTTCTGGGACTGGACGATGTATTCGATCGGATCCTCAAGCGTGATGATATGATCGGTGCGCGTCTTGTTGATGTAATCGACCATCGCCGCAAGCGTCGTCGATTGACCCGAGCCGACCGCGCCGGTGACGAGGATGAGCCCGTTGTGGTACTGCGTGAGCCGCTTGAGCGTCTCGGGAAGACCGAGGTCGTCCATCGTGCGCACCGTGGTGTTGATGATACGAAAGACGAGGTCGATACCGAGCCGGTGGCGCACGACCGAAGCGCGGAAACGCCCGATTTCGCTCTCATAAGCGAAGTCCACATCACCGCGGTCCATCAGGATACGCTTTTGCGCGTCATTCAAAAACCCCATCGCCAGCCGCTCGGTGTCGGCGGCCGTGAGCATGTCGGCCTGCAGCCAGATGGGCTCGAGAGTGCCGAACCGGCGCCACGAAGGCTTGCAGTTTACTGCGAGGTGAATGTCGGATGCCGATGATTCCTGGCCGACACGGAGGTAGTGGTCGACGTGCTCAAGGGTGTGAACCTGACCCTGGTCCGGGCCGAGGTGTTCTGCTTCGTTTTCAGCGTGTTGATCCATCAGGGAAAAAGTAGCGGCGAGACGTAAGCGGCAACACGGCGAAAGAAAAGCAAAGTTTGTGTTATCCTTTCGCCGGGAGGGTTAAACCGCCGTCTATCCCTGCGGGAAGAGCAGCATCCGGTCGTGAACGAGCATCAGAATGTCCGGCCGACCGTCGCCAGTGAGGTCTTTTACAAGGACCTCGCGAACCGACGTCTCGCCTTTTCGTCCCCGGAAGTGCATGTTCATCTCGAAGAGCACGAAATGCATCATGCTTTTCCAAGGAGCACCCGGACCGGCGGCCGGAGAGAGCAGTTCCAGAATCTGGCTGCTCCGATCGAGCGCGACGACCTCGCTTTTCCCGTCCTTGTCGAGGTCCGCGCTGAAGGCGAAGTAATACGAGCAGTTTTGCAGGTCCGTATCGTAGCTATCCACGAGTTCAAGGCGCGCACTGCCCGCCGTAAACGGTGCAGTCCAAAACCGGTCGCGCGCCGCAACAAGCATCTGCAGCGCCTTCGTTCCTCCCGAAGTGATCGGGAAAACTTGCGCGGCCTCGCCGGGCGCGCCCGCCAGTCGGCGGACCACCCGGTAAACCCCTGCGGCATCCTTTTTCATCACCTGGAAGAACTGCGTTCCGGCTTCGTTGAACACGAGTTCGGGTTTCCCGTCGCCGTCCACATCCATGAAGGCCGGAGTCGCGAGTTTGTTGTCGGACTGCCGGGCGTTGAATTGATCGCCCACAGCGACATCGAGATTGTCCGGTGTCATCCGAATCGAACGGGCAAACCCCGAGGACGCGGAGACCATCTCGTCGCGCTTGTCGCCGTCGATATCGACAAGCGTGACGCGCTCCGGCGAAAGGTCGCTGAGCTGGGAACGGATGTTTGCGGTCTCCTTCAATGGTTCACCAATGCCGCCATCGATGCCGGGAAGAATCAAAGCCGGTTCGCGCGGAATCATGAGAACGACATCCGCACGACCATCTCCGTTCAAATCTCCCGCCACCATACCGGAGGGCTCACGCTTCAAACCGGCGAGACTGCGCGAGGCGAGCGTGCATTTTGTGCCGTCCTCGGTGCTCACGGAGTCGAGCCGCCACGTGCCTTTTGAGTCCACGAGCACGACTGCTTTCGTGCCGGTCTGAATCACCGACACCGGCTCGCCGTTGATCGCGATTGGCGTGGGAAATTCGAGGCGCCCGTCGTCCGTGAGGTTGGAAATCCCGAGCCCTTCCTTTCTGCTGACGACCGTCAACGCAGACTTCTTCGAACCCGGAATCGACACAGGCGCGATGCCGGAAATTCCGGCAAAAGATGGAAATGTGCGAGGCTCCGCGAATGTGCCGTCCGCCTGCTGCATGTAGATCGCAACCTGGGCGGCCTTGCCGTCGGCGATGGCGTAATCAGCAAGCCCGTCGCCATTAAGATCGGCGAGCGCGTAAGCCGCGATCTTCACTCCGGCGGGAACATTATACACGGTCGGAAGCAACGTATCTCCAGCCTCGCCTCCCGGGCCCGTTGCGAACGCATGACGCTCGATGATTTGCGACTTCGCATTCACCTTCGTGAAAATGAGCCGGCCGTTTGCATCGCGCGAGGTCGTCGCCGCATAAGCAGGTAGCGAATACGGAAGCGCGACCTCCGCCGAAAAAACGCCCGGCGCGATTTGCCGGCGCCAGCGCAAAGTCCCCTCGCCTCCCGGCGCGAGATAGAGCAGGTCCGTTTTTCCATCACGATCAGCGTCTTCAACAAAGAGCTGCCCCGCCTTGTCCTCGCCCGTGAGATACTCCGTGGGCGTCCCGAAACCGCCCGTGTCCTTTTGTAAGAAGACGAGCAGCTTTCCCTTTCCGAGCACCGCGAGGTCGGCCCGACCGTCGCCGTTCAAATCGGCGGTCTGCAAATGCTGCGCGCCTTGAAGCGCCTCGAAGTCCCGGTATTTCCAGCTTTTCGTGAAGGTGCCGTCCGCAGCCTGAAAACGCACGAGCAACGCGTCCTCGACTCCGGTCAGCGCGATATCGGGCCGCTTGTCACCGTCGAAATCCGCAGCGACGAGGGCGTGATGCCGCTGGTCTGCCGGAATCGACACCTTTTCAAATCGCGAGTCCTCGACAACCGGCTCCCAGCGATTACGGGAAACGGCGCGGCGGGCATTCTTTGCCGCAGCCTCGCCCGGCGCACGCTGGTAGAGCAGGAATATCTTCGCATTCTCATTGTTCACCACGGCCACATCGAGCCGGCCATCACCGTCAAAATCCGCAACGGAAGGCGAACGGGTATCCCATGTGAGCCGCGTGATTTCAGGTCCCGCGAGCTGGATGCCGGCAGGCTCCGCCGCGAAGCACGCCGCGACGGAGAGCGAGAGAACAAACGGGATGCGTGTCATTTCTTTTTCTCCGAAAAATGCATGCGCATGCGAATCGAGCGATCGTCGAGGTATTGACGCGCACCGACCACGATTGGGAGGTTCATCTGCTTCGGAAGGTCCTTGAAGTTGAAAACTTCACTGACTCCGGGAAGTTCGTCGCCAAACTCACCCATGAGTTCCATCACGGCATCGAGGGTC
Organism: Verrucomicrobiaceae bacterium; assembly: GCA_005791535.1. GTDB lineage: Bacteria > Verrucomicrobiota > Verrucomicrobiia > Chthoniobacterales > Chthoniobacteraceae > SXWH01. The sequence goes on from SXWH01000230.1 coordinate 22,384, forward strand.
GGACCGAGGTCGAAGAACGTGCTGCCATCATCATCCCCGGGCAGACCTTCGAATGCCGACTTCACCATCGGCAGCGCGAAAAGATGATCGTCGCCACCTTTATTCATGCGGGTGATGGTCTTCTCCAGCAGCGTCTGCGGCCCCATGCTCAAGATGAACCAGTCGTCGGTGAACAGGAAACCAATCGGCGCATCCTTCATGTTGCGAATCGTCGCGCCCTGATACTCGCGCTTCTCAAACATCGCAGCGTCGGGCGCGGCTTTGTTGATCAGCGTATCGAGCGCCATTTCCACCGCCTTGCGGTCCTTCAATTTCAGGCCGAGTACCGTGGGTTGCGCCACATCTTCATCCTCACTTTTGAGCGCCTCCGCGGAAATCGGGGCGGTCGCGCTGAAGAGGTCCGGCCCGATATTCGCGATGATGTCTTTACGAATGTCCACGCCCGTCGCCTTTTTTAATTCGTCGAGTTGCACAGCGATCGCATCGCCAAACGCAGGAACGGCGTCCTTCATGAGGCTCTCGATGGCGTCGAGCATTTTACCCCAATTCATCGTGCCATGGCCGCCACTATCAGCATCCGGCGGAAGGAAATTCGGGACAACGCCGGGGCCATCCATCGCGAAAATCTTCATCAGGCCGGGATTGTCATGAAACGTGAGACCAAACTCCAAATCCGAGCGGTTCTTCGACACATCGACCGAAAAGTAGAGCATGTCCAGCTTCGGAAGACCGAACACGCGCATCGCCGTAAGAACCTGGCCAACCTCCGGTCCGCCCTCTTTGGCCATCATGTTCATGGCCGGCTTGATGATCGTCGAAAGATCAAGATACGCGAGCATGTCGGTGTCTTTCACCGACTTCGCGAGCTGCGAATGACGCTCGGAGTCCGCAAGCGATTTAGCACCTTTCTTCACGCGATCCACAGCTCCACGAAGCCCGTCCTCGGACATGCTGATGACCAACGTTCCATTGATGAGCATAAAGCCCGGTGACTCGAATACCGAAGTCGCGCCCTTCTTGAGCTTCCACAAATGGAGCTTCACGCCGGCATAATCGTCGGTCGTTTCATTATACTCATCCGGGAAACTCGCGAACGGCACCGGAGCACCAGAAGCCGCGCCCTTGGCCGCCTCCTTGAAAATCCGCGCATAAGCCTTCGCCATCTTCCCCGCGAGCTCCTCGTCGCCCGAGAAAGCCATCGCAGCCGTCATGTCGAGCATGCCCTTCGGAAGCTTTGGCGGCGCGCCCGCGTCAGCCCCGCCAAGGTCGGCGCGGATTCCCAACATCATCGCGGCGATATCGATCTTCATGCCCATAGCCATTCCGCCTGAGAAATGCTTCTGAAGTTCCTCCAGAGTCTTTCCGGTTTCCTCTTTGTAGATCTTGTCCGCCTGCTGCTTGGCCTCCTCCTGCTTCGCCATGATTGGCGCGAAGATTTTCTTCAGCTCAGAATTGGCAAACGCCTTGTACATCGGGTGGTCGGAAAGCTTTTCGAACACCATCGAATCCGGCATTGCGACAAAGACCGTCGTCTGTTCCGGAAGAAGCGTGGTGAGGTTTTCAACAGCGCGGACCGGCAGCCACGAGACGGCCAGGGCGACGATGGTTAGGATGCGGAGTTTCATTGTTTTGTTTGTGGATGAAATTTACTTGGCCGGCTGTTGCGCGGTCGCACGCGGCGGGCGGTTGTAGCGGAACCCGGAATTCGGATTCGCCGGATCAAAAGCGAAAGCATCGCGGTTCTTCAAAAACAGCTTCACGACCGCAGTCGGGATCGCAAAGCCGAGGCCCTCGGCACCGGGCGATACGATCTTCATGTTGTTCACGCCAATCACTTCACCCTTCAAATTAAAGAGCGGGCCGCCGGAGTTTCCGGGATTAATCTGCGTGGTTGTTTGAATGTACATCCGCCCGTCTTCGATGCGGTTTTTCAGCGACACGATTCCCTGCGAAACCGTGCGCTCCAGACCGAGCGGAGCGCCGATCGCAAAAACGGGCTGCCCCTGCCGCAGCTCATCGGAATCACCCAGCGGCACCGTGGGAAAGCGCGTTTTGTCGCCACTCTCGATCTTCAAAAGCGCGAGATCCATCTCCGCATTCGATGCGATGATGCGGACGTTCTCCCACGTCTTCTTGTCGATTCCGGTCGCACCTTTCGCAAACACGGTAATCGTAATCTCGCTCTCGCCCGCGATGACGTGGTCATTAGTCAGCAGATACCCATCTTCATGAATGATGAATCCCGAGCCAAGCCCGCCGGCCGTCTTCACGAGCACGACGCGATCACCGATGGAATTGACCAATTCCTTCACGCCTTGCGGACGCGCGTTTGAATCGACCCGATAAAGTTCGTCCCCCTGCGCCGTGGTCGGCGCGACTCCGGGAGCATCCTTGTTCACTTTCGTAATCGCATCGCGCGGAATGGTGAGCACCGTGAAGCCGAGATCCACAACCACACGCTCCGCCGTATCGGCGAGTATTTCCCCGCGCACCGAGCCGCCTTGATTCAACTCCACAGTCGCTGGCGCAGCGGACGCTGTGGTGGAAACGACGAGGGCCGCCACGGCGTGGCGAAGTGTGGTATTTTTCATTCGGAACGTTCGCGCATCTTTAGCGCGGATTGGACTTTGGAAAGCGAATTATTTCGCCTTTTTCGGAGCCGGCACCTTCGGCAGCGGCGGCGATGGCGGAATTTTCCCTCGCCCGTTCACTTGATCCCAAGTGAGCTCGCGACGCTCCGTCAAACCGCTGCCGGCATGCCACAGTTCGTAAACCAATCGCGGCTCGGCGCCGCTCGTATCGAGCTCGAAGATGCTCCACATCTTGCCTTCGCTGCACGACAGCCAGAGTTCGGGACTCGGAGGACACGACGCATTCCCGCTGCCGAGCGGACCGCTCGTGACTTCAATCCACCGGCCTTCGATTTGGTATCCGGCGGTAAAGTGGCGATCGCCACTCACAAAAATCACACCCTCATACTCCCGCAGTGCATCAAGCAACGCACGCCGCTCATCGGGATAGCTGGCCCACGAATCGAGCGGACCTCCCGTTTCGATCACGCTTCCGCCGGCGATGACCTTGAACCGCGCCTTGCTGGCGGCAACTCCGCGCTTCAGCCATTCGAGTTGTTTCGCACCGAGCATCGTTTTCGATGCATTTTTTTCCGCCTTGTCCGGCGAGCGATGGTAGCGGACGTCGAGCATGAAGAAATCCACGTCGCCGCGCGTGAACTGAAAATAGCAGCCGGGATTCCCGTCCTCACCAAACGACGGGTTCGCCCATGCTTCGCGAAATGCGCGCAGCGAATTCTCCTTGCCCGGCAGAGTTCCATCCGAGTCGTTCGGACCGAAGTCGTGATCATCCCACACGCCGACACACGGGACCTTTGCGGTGAGTTCGCGGAATCCTCCCACGACGCGGTGATTAAGATAATTCGCACGCAGCTTCGCGAGGTCCGTGGTGTTGGCGTAGTGATTGTCGCCGAGCTGAAGAAGGACGTCGAAGTTCGCACGAATCGCCATTTCCCCCCACGAAGCTGCAGCCATGTAACCGCGATATCCCGAGCACGAAACAAATGCGAACCGCACCTTGCCTGTCAAACCAGGTGCCGGCGCCGTGACGAACGATGCCGCCGGCGGCGCAGTGACTGCGTCACCGTCGAGCATCACGACATAAAAGTAACGCCGGCCCGGCTCCAAATCCGGAATCTCCACCACACCCGCGAACGCCGAATCCACAGTCAGCGCGGGTCCGGAAATCACGCGTGCATTTTGCATCGCAGGCCCGCTTGCGACTTTCACGGTCAGCTTCGAGGCATTGCTCGCCTTCACCCAAATCAGCGCACGATCATGGGCGACGTGACCCAGCATGGGCCCGGCTTTCAGAAACAACGGTCCCTCAACCGGCTCGTCGGGATCAAGCGGTGGGAGCTTCGAGTCGTCGGACGGGTGCGTGGTGTTCGGCGAGACAAACGCCTGAGTCGCGGCAGGAATAAGCGAAGCGGCGAGGAAGTGACGTCGGGTGAGATTCATCGGCGCACGCTGCGGGAACCGGCTCAGACGTGCAAGTCATACATCGCAGCCGGTCCGGCGTATTCCAGTTTGCGATTCCTTCCGGTTCGTGCTGGTTTCCCGCTCGAAACGTTTTAGATTCCGTCTCGTCATGAAACTCCACCTTCTTGCCGCCATCATTTCCGTCCCCGGACTCGTCCTCGCCCAGACCCAGGATGCTCCGCCCATCGACCTAAAGCAAATGCTCGAAGCGCTGAAGGTCATTCGCGAGCAAAACGAAGCGGGCATCAAAACAAGGAAGCAAAACGCCTATCAGCAGATCATGGCCGCCGCAGCTTCCGGCACAAGCGCCGCTGCATTTTGGAAACAGGCAGTGAAAGAGGCTCAATTCGAAGGCGCGGACAAGCAGGCTGCAAAAATGAGCGACTGGAAAGACGGCGACGGCGAGGCCCTCAACAGCAAGGAATGCCAGAATGCCACCCGGCTGCACCTTTACTGGCTCGGCCTCTCGCTCCAGCACTCCATGGGCACGGAAACGAAGGCGATGCTTCAGAATATCATCGATTTCACCAAGCAGGTCCGCGCGGAGGACGAGATTATGAGCAAGCTGGAGCACTCGATCGATCGCGCGAAGGAGCGGAAGGACCGCAAGGACCTCGTGGACGATCTCACGATCAAACGAGTCCACGATCAGATCCTGCGCACCGATGTCGGGAACAGTCCCGTCGCGCGCTGGATGCAGCTCTCCGACCTGCTCGGCGACACAGGAAAGAAGCGCGGCCAAAAGAACGACAAACCCGAGGGCGCCGACTCCGGCGGTGGATGGGAGTTCACGCCTGGAAACGTCGAGGGCATTTTTCAAAGCATCATCCTCCCCGAATTCCGCGCCGCCAAGGACCCACGGCTGCTGGAGTACTGGGACCTTCGCATCAAGCAGGAAACCGAACGGGCCGCGGAGCGCAAACTCGACATCGAGCAACGCGACTGGACACAAATTAAACGCCCGAGCCTTCTGTGGTCGCGCGCGCAGGATGTGATGCTGCTCGGCCAGAAAAACCGCGCGCTCGGTGAAATGTTCAATCTCGTGAAGACCTTCCCGCAGCACCCGAGCGCGCCATCGTGGATTTCCAGGATCGAAAGCGCGCTGCTTCCCGCTGCAGCGCCCGCCGCAATACCAATTGCCGCGCCTGCGCCGGCTGCTTCGACGCTTCCGCCGCCGGTCGCCGTTCCACCTGCCACCACGCCCGCTGCGCCAGCAACGCCCGCTGCGCCCCCAGTCGATCCATTTCGCCTCAACCCTGCGCGTCCCGCCGCTCAATAATGACAGGTAATCTCAGAGCGCTTCCACGACTGGGCACGGCGACTCCGGATATCGGAGTCATCGAGAATACCGAAACCGAGGAGTCTCTCGACGTGCCGTGGAACGTCATTGTGCACAATGACCCGATCAATTTGATGAGCTACGTCACCCTCGTTTTCATGCGCATCTTCGGCATGTCCAAAAAAAAAGCCGAGACGCACATGCGCGAAGTGCATCAGCGCGGAAAGTCACTCGTCTGGAGCGGCGCGCGCGAGCAGGCCGAGCTTTATGTGCAGCAGTTGCATCAGGCCCTTCTTCTCGCAACGATGGAGCCCGGCAAATGAACATGCGCGAAGATGACGACGGCGGGATCATGGTCGCGGAAATCGACCCTTTCTTCGCGATGATGATTCGGGAGCTCCCCGGCATCGCATGCTCGGACGACGAAAAGAGCCGCGCCCGCATTTACCCAAGCCCGACCGGTGGCTCGGACGAGGACGCGGATTCGGATTGGAAAAGCAGCGTCGAGCCGGAGCTTCGTGAACTATTCAGCAGCGCGATTGACCTCGTAGTCGAGAATCTCGCCGTAATGAAAGAGAGCGAGGAAACAGGACTCACACTCCGGATTCCCTCCGGTCACGTGGACGCCTGGATGCACACGCTCAACCGCGCACGCCTTTCACTCGCGGCACAATGGGACATCGACGAGGACGACATGGAACTCGGCCCGCCCAGCCGCGACAGTGACCCCGATCGCACGATGGCGCTGCTCAAGATCGAAATCTACGGCATGCTGCTTGAGTTCCTCGTCCGCACCCGCTGGAAACGCTGAGCGGAATCGCGCTACTTCAGAGCCTTCAAAGCGGCGGAGGCAATCTCATCCCCGAGCCATTCCCAGCCGCCACCCTCGGTGTTGAAGACACTCACGCAGGCCCGCCCCTTCCCCGAGTGAAACACGCCGAAGAACCCGCCCATGTGCCCCGAATGCGAAACAGCAGCACCGCCGATTCCCGGGAGTTCCGTAAGCCATAACCCGCCCGCATACGTGCTTCCTTCCGGCGGAGTCTGAAGGCGGCGGAACGTCTGGGGCTTCACGAGCGCAGGCTCGTTTGAGGAAACCCACCACGCGAACTTCGCGAAATCGCGGAGCGACATGTGCACACAAGCTCCCGGTGCGATCGCGGGCGGAAAATGATTATCCAGCGACGGAACCACAGGCGTCAGCAGATCATCCCGCCGATAGTGCCCCCACGGCTGACTCGGCACGCGTTCGCCCGTCACACCCGGCGGACCAAAGCCCGCAGACGCGAGTTTCAACGGTGCAAAAATCCGCTCCTTCATCAGGTCTTCATACGAACGATTCGCCGCCTGCTCGATGATCGCGCCGACGATTCCGTAACCCGCATTGCTGTATTCAAATTTCCCCGGCGGCCGCTCCGGCGGCTGGGCGAGCATCTGCTTGGCAAAAGCGAATCGTTGTTCGCGGGGCGTGCCTCCTCCGGCATCGATGGTGCGCCACTGGCCGCGTGTCATTCCGGCGATGGCGCTGCGCTGCGTGACGAAGTGCTCGATGGTCACCGCCCGCCAACCCGCGTTCGCGGAAATGTCCGGCAAAGCCTCCGTCACCGGCATATCCCATCGCAGTTTGCCCTCGTCCACGAGCATCCCGATCAACGCGGCCGTCATCGCCTTCGTGCACGATCCGATGTGCCAGATATCGTCGGTCGTCGCGGGAAAATCACGATCGCTACGTCGCTTGCCCGTGACACCGATTCCAACAATGCCGTTCCTGTCGATGACCGCGACACCACACGCAGGAACCTTGTGTTTCTCCCGCAATGGCGCGATCGCCGACGAAAGGTCCACCGGCTTCTCGGCAGCACCGCAGAGCATCGCGCCCGCAATCAATGCACACAGAGCTTTTGCGATCATCGGCGTGCGAGACAGGTCACCCACTTGCCTTTTCTGGAAACGATCTCGAACTTCATCTTTTGCGCCTCGAACGCGGCGATGACATCGTCCGCCTGCACGCGGAGAATTCCTGAAAGTATCAGGATTCCACCCGGCTCCACAGCCGCCGAAATCTGCGGCGCGGCGGCGATGAGAATGGGACTGAACAGATTTGCGGTAACCACCGGCGATTTCCGCCGGGGCTTCCATTTCAAGACGTCCGACTTTTTGAACACGACACCGTCGATCTTGTTGATCGCCGCATTCTCATTTGCCACACGCACCGCAGTCGCGTCGAAATCCGTCGCCTCGACCTTCTTCGCGCCGAAAATGCGCGCCGCGAAAGCAAGAATGCCCGTCCCCGTTCCCAAATCGAGCGCCTGCCATCCCGGCCGCAAATTACCCGCATAGTCGGAAAGCAGTCGCAGACACGTGGCTGTCGTCGCGTGTTCACCTGTTCCGAAAGCCATGCTGGCAGTGATGAGCAAACAAGGCATCTCCGGCTCCTTCTTCCGCGCAATCGCCCGCTCCTTCTCCGTCGAAACCACGAGCAGCTTCCCGCGAATCCGAAGTGGCGGGCGCGGCTGCGGCTCCAAATCTTTTGCCGTCATCGGCTTCATCGTGCGCACCTGTCCGCCGAATTCCTTCACGAGCGCATCCGCCTCCTTCTTCGTCACCTGCCACGCCTCGATCCGGCTCGTCGTGCGCCCCGACAATGAGACAATGATCAGCCGCTGTCCGAGCCAACCGAGGCGTTCCTGCCACGCGTCCTCCCATTTCGACTGCGACAGCTTTCTCCACACGAAGTATTTCTTACTCATGCCGCGAGTAATGCCGCGAGCGTCACACAGTGCAAGTGGGGACTCGGACTCCCGCCCGTCCGAAATCCTTTCGCCCGATGGCAAGTGTTGTGCTAAATGAAATGGCTCAGCCCATGAATTTTCGATTTTTGACAGCAGCCGTGGCGGTGACTTTCGCCGCAGGCATGGTCGCCGGGTGCGCCGGCGCAAAGCTTCAGCGCGTACCACCCGGACAATCCATCCGCCGTCACCTCGAAAATCAGCAGAACGCCGCCAATGACCCTGTTCCGATTCCCGGGACCGACATGCCGCAGCCGGCGGGCGCTCCGGGCGAATTTCCCGGCAACGCGAACCCTGCTTTCGCCGGACAGCCGGTCCCGGGCACGGTCGTTCCGCCGGAACAACTTCCTCCGCT
>SXWH01000231.1 GCA_005791535.1 Verrucomicrobiaceae bacterium
GCTGAAGATGTATTGCACGACATGGGCGCGATTTCGATCATGTCCAGCGACTCGCAGGCAATGGGCCGCGTAGGCGAAGTCATCACGCGCACCTGGCAAACCGCGCACAAGATGAAGGTGCAGTTTGGTGCGCTCGAGTCATCGCGGCCCGCGGACAATCTCCGGGCACTGCGCTACATCGCGAAGTATACGATTAATCCCGCACTCGCCCACGGCATCGCGCACGAGGTTGGGAGCATTGAAGTCGGAAAACTCGCCGACCTTGTTGTCTGGAAGCCCGCGTTTTTCGGTGTGAAACCCGAGACCGTCTTAAAAAGCGGCCTCATCGCGATGGCAAACATGGGTGACCCGAATGCAAGCATCCCGACTCCGCAGCCGATGTTTTACCGTCCGCAATTTGCAGCCCACGGACGCGCGAAGTTTGCGACAAGTGTGACCTTTGTAAGCGGCGCCGCTCTCAATAGCGGAGCGCTCGACAAGCTGGCTTTGTCAAAACGACTCGTGGGCGTCCATGGCACCCGCAAAGTGACCAAGAAGGATCTCGTCTGGAATGACGTGACACCGCGCATCGAAGTGGACCCCGAGACCTACACTGTGAGAGCGGACGGGCGCATCCTCACTTGCGAACCGGCGAGTGTGCTGCCGATGGCGCAGCGCTACTTCCTCTTTTAGCTGGCGATGACTTTGATTCACGAAGCCCTCAGTTCCGAACCGAGTCTTCCAGTCATCCGGCTCCACGCTGAACGACTAGTCCTCGCAAAGCGCCGTTGGCGCGGCGTGGCTGAGGATGGCTCGGAGTTTGGATTTGTTCTCGAAGCGCCAATCACTCACGGAACGCCTTTCTTTTCAAATGAGACGGTCGTGTATTCGATCGAGCAAAAGCCTGAACCGGTGCTCGAGATCACGCTCATTCCCAAGCCAGCAGCGGTTGCGCGGCTCGGATGGACGATCGGAAATCTGCACTTTCCGATTCAAGTGACGGACGAAATTGTCCGGGTGCCGGATGACCCCGCATTGCGCGCGCTTTTCGAACGGCAGAGTATTCCTTTCAACGAAACCATGTCCGTGTTTCTCCCGTTTGCCAGGGCTCACAGCCATGAATGATCCCCTCGCGTGGCTCCCCGTTCTGCTTCAGACGAATGACGCGCTGTTTCCCACCGGAGCCTACGCGCACTCGCTCGGGTTCGAGGAGTTCGCAAAACTAAACGGCATCCGTAATGAAGCGGCGCTCCGGCAGTTTGTTGACGCTCATCTTCTGCCTGCGCTCGAGGCGTTTGAACTTCCGTATCTCCGCTTTGCCTTTAACGCTGCAAGCGTTCCCGAGCTCAACGAAATCGATCGCGAGATTTCGGCGAGCAAGCTTTCCCGCGAACTGCGCGACGCAAGCGTCCAGTTGGGCCGACGCAGGCTCGCTGCCTTGCGCGCGGTCAATGATTCAGAACCGTATAGACAATTCTCCGACTCGATTTCCGCCGGTGCTGCTGACGGAAATCACCTCACAGTTTGCGCCCTCCAGGCACGCACGGAGGCATTCCCGCTCGACGCGGCGCTCGCAGCGTACTTTTACCAAACCATCGCAGGAATCTGCGGCGCGGCGCTCAAGGTTATCCGAATCGGGCAGGAGGGATGCCAGCGCGTGCTCCGGCACGCGTTGGCGCAGAGCGGCAGTGTAATCAGCGGCTCGCTTAACGTGGAACGCGAGTCAGCCGGCTACTTTGACCCGCTGCTCGAAATCGCCTCCATGCGTCACGAGTTCGCAAACGAGCGACTTTTCATTTCATGAAAACAAGACCAGCAAGAATCGGAATCGGCGGCCCGGTAGGCTCCGGAAAAACCATGTGCGTCCTTCGGCTCTGCCAGTGGTTGCGGGAGGAACTCTCCCTCGCCGTGGTAACAAACGACATCTACACGCGCGAGGATGCCGAGTTTCTCACGCGCAATGAAGCACTCGCCGCGGATCGCATTCTCGGCGTGGAAACAGGAGGGTGCCCGCACACCGCAATTCGTGATGACACTTCGATGAACGTCTCGGCGATCGAGGAACTGGAGCGACGGCACCCCGATGCAAAGCTCATTCTCGTCGAGAGCGGCGGCGACAACCTCTCCGCGACATTTTCGCCCGAACTCGTGGATGCATTCATTTACGTCATCGACGTCGCGCAGGGTGACAAAATCCCACGCAAAGGCGGGCCCGCAATTCGCCATAGTGATCTCCTTCTGATCAATAAAATCGAACTCGCTCCGTACGTCGGCGCGGACCTCGACGTCATGGCACGCGACGCGAAAGTTCAGCGCGGCGATCGTCCATTTATGTTCGCGGATTTGCGCAGCGGAAAAGGGAAGGCCGATCTTATCACGTGGATAAAGCGAGAGGTCCTGTTCGTGTGAGAGGGCTGCACGGACATTTGGAGTTGGTAGCCACCGCCGATAGCCGTGGCGATACACTGCTCGCGCACCAGTCGTTTGCGGCGCCGATACACATTTCCAAACCTCACCGGGATAGCGGATGGCTCGTAGTCAACATGGTCAGCCCTTCCCCGGGCCTCCTTGCAGGCGACACCGTAAATATCGATGTGAAGGTTCGCAATTCGGCGCGACTCGCCCTCACCGCACCAAGCGCCAGCCGTATCCACACAATGCGCGCCGGGGAATCAGCGATGGTCTCGCAGGTCTACTGCGTCGAAAGCGGAGCCTTACTCGACGTATTCCCGGAGTATGTGATCCCGCAGGCAGATGCGACTTACGTCCAAAAATCGCGAATCGAAGTCGCCGATGGAGGAATGCTGATGTGGACTGAATCATTCGCTCCCGGACGCGCTGCCCGCGGGGAAGTCTTTGCGTTTCGTGAAATGCGAATCTCGACAGACATCACGTGGAAAGGCCGACTGCTCGTTCGCGAACGGAGTCATCTCGGTGCAAATCACCCTTCCGTCGACGCTCTTCGCTACCGCTTTCCGGAGGCCTATTACGCCAGCATAGCGTGCATCTTTCCAAAACCATTAGATGCGCGGCCGACGATACGCTTTCTCACAGCCGCACTCAGCTCCAAGACCGCCCTGATTGGGTTCTCCGAATTGGCGGATGGTGTGATTCTGGTCAGAGTCGTGGCGCTTGATAGCCCATCCCTTCGATCCATCGTCACCTTCGTTCGACAGCAACTCTTCACTCTGATGGGAATTCCGGTTCCGAATCCCCGCCGCGTGACCGGGGATATCGCTGCTTAACGTTGCACATGTCACTCCCCTGCTCGATTCCGTGTCCGGAATTGCTCACTGTGGTGCAAATGCTCCTTCGTTCCGCCACCTCCGCGTTCCGGTTTGGCGCTCCTCCCGTCCGCCAGTTTCAGAATTGAGCCCTCACGCGGTAACTTAATCCTCAGACAAAGGACTCAGACAGGCCGATGGCTTCAGCACCAGAAATCTCTATGCATTCTGTTCATCGTTCCTTCCGTTTCTTTTCATCCTATGCATGTGTGAAATTGGGAAACTGGCACGGCCGTGGCTAAGTGGGGCGGTGCAATGATTCACACTACGAAATCCGAGTTCACGCGACGCACATTCATCCGCCGTTCCACGGCAGCAACACTCTTGGCAGGCCTTCCGACCGGATGGTCTGGTAGCGCGTATGCGAGCGATTCGCCTGAAACCGCCGACTTGAAGTTCGGCATCATTGCTCTCACGGATTGCTCAAGCATCGTGGTTGCGCACGAGAAGGGCATTTTCAAAAAATACGGGATCAAATCGACGGTATCCAAAGGAGCCAGCTGGGCCGCGATTCGCGATTCGCTAGGAAACGGCGACATTCAGGCCACGCACATGCTACTCGGGATGCCTATTGCGAGCACGATGGGCCTTGGAGGCGCGCCAAAGAAGCCGATGATCGTGCCATGGCTTGTGAATCGAAACGGTCAAGCCATTACACTTAAGAAGGACCTCGCCGGAAAGGTTGCAGAGGATCCAAAGCCACTGAAGTCTATTGTGGACGCTGCGAAAGCGGGGGGCACACCGATGACTTTCGCCATGACTTTTCCTCCGGGCACTCATGCGATGTGGCTGCGTTACTGGCTGGCTGCTGGTGGAGTTCATCCCGGCGACGCATCGGGAGCTGGCGCGGACACCTCGCTGATAACCATCCCACCTCCGCAAATGGTGGCGAACATGAAGGTCGGTAAAATGGACGGCTTCTGTGTGGGCGAACCATGGAACGCCCGCGCAATTGCCGAAGAAATTGGATACACCGCCATAACGACGCAGGGGATATGGAAAGACCACCCGGAGAAGGTTTGCGCGTTCACGGAGGAGTTCGCCGACAAGAATCCCAAGACTGTGAAAGCAGTTCTCAAGGCACTGCACGAAACAAGCGTATGGCTGGATAAAATGGAGAATCGCGAGGAACAGGCGGCCATCGTGAGTGCGGCCACTTACATCAATTGCCCGCCGGAAACGATTCTGGGACGACTGCAGGGCAAATACATCATGGGTGACGGGCGCAAATTCAAAGACCCGAACTACATGACGTTCAGCGACCGAAACTGCAATTATCCGCAGGCCAAGTATTGCAAGTGGTGGCTGACGCAACTCCGCCGCTGGGGCTTTACGGACGGGGCTCCCGACTACGAGGCGATCGCGAAGCAAGTCATGCGGGGCGACATCTACGCGGAAGCGATGAAGGAAATCGGAGTCACGGATCGCGTCGCAGACGAATCTCCGGAAACGCTGTTCGACGGAATCAAGTTCGATCCGAAGGGCGACCTTGAAAGCTATGCATCAGCATTCGCAGTGAAGGCGCTCAAGGGCTGAATCCCCGGAGACACAAACGAGTTTCAAGACCATGAACTTCTTCAAAAGATACAAGCTCGATAGCGTACTCCTGCCGCTGATTGGCGTCGGAGCCTTCCTCATTTTGTGGCTCGCGATAGCAGGGCGCGTGGAAACGAGGAAAACTCTGGATGAGTTCGGCGATCCAGTAACCAAAACCGTGAAAACTGGGCTATCGCCAGATTTGCCGTCGCCCGCCGAAACATGGAAGGCGAGCAAACCGTATCTTGCAGAGCCATTCGCAAAACGAGGCGAACTTGATCAGGGGATTCTTGCATTCACGATACTCTCATTGAGCCTGGTAATGCAAGGCTACCTGATCGCACTTGCGATCGGTACGCCGCTCGGGTTCTTCCTCGGGCTTTCGAAGACGTTCACCAAAGCAATGGACCCAATTATTCAGGTCCTGCGTCCGGTATCGCCGCTCGCGTGGTTCCCGCTTGGACTCGTGCTTTTCAGCTCAGTGAAATTCATCGATGGCGGAGGAAAAACCGTCTTCGGCGCAAGCGATGCCGCGGCGTTGTTCACTATTGCAGTCTGTTCCATGTGGCCCGCGGTGATGAATACCGCCGTGGGGGTTCGCGCCGTTCCCACCGATTACCTGAACGTCGCGAAAGTCCTCAAGCTTTCGCGCGGAAAGACACTCTTCAAGGTGCTGCTGCCGGCCACGCTTCCTTACATGTTCACCGGTTTTCGTCTCTCGCTCGGCATCGCATGGCTCGTGATTGTAGCCGTGGAAATGCTGACCGGTCGCCCCGGTGTCGGCGGGTTTCTATGGCAAGAGTACAATGCCGGGAGTTACTCACGAATCATCCTCTGCATACTCACGATCGGGATCGTCGGTCTGGTCCTTGATCGGCTGATGAGCGTCGTTGAGTCCCGCTTCAAAACCGCCTGAGTCATGCCATTTCTCGAACTCAATAGTGTGAGTAAAGGTTACGGGGCCGAGGGTGCACGCTCGGAGGTTCTCAAAGACATCAATCTCATCGTGGAGGAAGGTGAATTCGTCGCCATCGTAGGATATTCGGGCGCTGGAAAAACAACGCTTATTTCCATGATCGCCGGATTGCTGCAGCCGGATGCCGGAAGCGTAAAGCTCCGCGGCGAAGCGATAACGTGTCCCGGGCCGGACCGCGGCATCGTGTTTCAAAACTACTCCCTGCTGCCATGGCTCACCGTTTTCGAGAACGTGGCGCTCGCAGTAGATCAGGTCTTTCCGCAATGGAGTGCAACTCAGCGCCGCGAGCAGGTGGAAAAGTATCTGGCCATGGTGAATCTCACACCAGCAGCTGGGAAACTGCCACGCGAACTTTCAGGCGGCATGCGCCAGCGCGTGAGTGTGGCGCGAGCCCTCGCGATGGAACCCAAGATACTCTTACTGGATGAACCCCTCGGCGCGTTGGACGCTCTCACCCGGGCAACACTTCAGGACGAAATTGTTCGCATCTGGGAACAGGACCGTCGGACCGTGGTTTTGATCACTAACGACGTTGACGAGGGAATTCTGACGGCAGACCGCATCATACCACTCAGCGCAGGACCATCCGCGACGCTAGGCCCGAGCATCGCAGTCGACATTCCGAGACCGAGAAATCGCAAGGAACTCAACAGCGCCCCCGCTTTCAAACGAGTTCGCAAGGCGGTTCTGGATTATCTGCTTGGCACCGGTGGACGCCAAAAGACGACGGTGAGCAGGAAACTGACTCTTCCCGATTTGCTGCCGGAAAATCTCGACGAACCAAGAACACTTTTCGGGGCAAAGCGCGTTCCACGCCGCCGTAGCGAAGAGAAGTTTGAATCCGTGGAACTGGCGTAACTCTCAAGACCGATGATCGACATAAAAGCAATGCCACCGCCGCGAGTTCGGCGAAATTACCTCGAACTGCGACAGCTCAACAAAACTTACCATTCGCCGAAAGGCTCGGCCGTCATTGTAAACGACTTCAATCTCGACATTGCCGAAGGCGAATTCGTGACACTCATCGGGCACAGCGGCTGCGGGAAAAGCACCGTTCTGTCGATGGTCGCCGGCCTCACATCCGCATCCGCGGGCGGAATGGTACTGGCCGGCAGGGAAATCGCCGGTCCCGGACCTGACCGCGGAGTTGTCTTTCAATCTCCGAGTCTTCTCCCGTGGATGACAGCCCGCGAGAATGTGATGCTTGGGGTGAGTCAGGTCTTTTACACAGCTTCCGCGGCCGAGCGTCTGCAACTCGCGGAGTACTACCTGACGGTCGTCGGTCTCGCAGACTCAATGAACAAACGTCCCGCTGAACTCTCGCAGGGGATGCGCCAGCGGGTCGGAATCGCACGCGCATTCGCGCTGTCCCCGAAAATGCTACTTCTGGACGAGCCGTTCGGAATGCTCGACTCACTGACACGCTTCGAACTGCAGGCCGTTTTGCTGGAGCTGTGGAAGCGTCAGCGAATCACGGCACTGATGGTGACGCACGATGTGGATGAGGCTCTCTACCTTTCCGATCGCATCGTCTGTATGACTGACGGCCCTGAGGCCGAGGTTGGCGATATCGTTCCCGTGCCTTTCGAGCGACCGCGCGACCGCGTAGCGGTGATGGAACATCCGGAATACTACAAACTCCGCGAGCGACTCATCGAGTTCCTTGAGGTGCACGCCCACAAGAAACGCCGCGTTTCATTCCCAGCAGGCAAAGCAACGAACACTGAAGCCGCCGCCTGATTCCACTCAAGACCGCAAAAAAACAGAAATCATGACAAACAAACACAATACACCAATAATCGCGCTGGCCGCATTCGCCGGGCTTTCCATCGCGGCCTTCGCCGGTCCGGCACCCGCTACCAAAGCGCACGAAAAGGCGCCTGAGGCAAATCCGCTCAGCTTTGCAAACGGCCTCGTTACAATCGATATTCAGGAACGGATTCGCTGGGAGATTCGCGACAACAACTTCGATTTCAACGACGCCGTAAACGCACTGACCGATGACAACTGGGGACTACAGAAAGCCCGAATCGGGATCAAAGTGAAGCCTACTTCATGGCTCACACTCTACGCCCAAGGGCAGGACAGTCGCGAATTTGGCAGTGATCGCGCCGACTTTCCGGGCCTGCTTGGTGCCGAAGGAGATGATCCATTCGATCTTCGACAGGCATACATCGAGATCTCGGACTTCACACAGTGTCCTTGGGGAGTGAAAATCGGAAGGCAACTCCTCAGCTTCGGCGATGAACGGCTTATCGGAGCATTCGAATGGAACAACATCGGACGCGTATTCGACGCAGTAAAACTTACTTACAAAAGCGGTCCGTGGACAATTGATGCATTTGCATCCTCCGTGGTTCAGCCGACGCGGTCCGGGATGAACATGAGCGATCTATTCAACGGCAACGAGACGCGCCGCGAGCAGATCTTCAGCGGAATCTACGCGAGTACCACCGCATGGGGCCCGCAGACGACGGACCTCTTTGTTCTTCATCTTCACGAGGAACAGGCGGTCACCAGCACGAATTTCCTGACCATTGGCACGCGTATCAAATCGAAGCCCGGTGCATTTGCATCTGCCCCGGCAAGCGATGGAAAGACGATCGCTGCCCCGAAACCGGTGGGGTTCGATTATGAATTCGAAGGAGCATTTCAAACCGGCGAGGTGAAAGGACTGGATCTTACCGCATTCGCATTGCACGGCGGCGTCGGTTACACGTTTGACACTGAATGGATGCCGAGGGTTGGAGTGTCCTACGACTACGGCAGCGGCGACAACAATCCGGCCGACGGCGATATCGAGACATTCCAAAACCTGTTTCCGACAAACCACAAATTCTACGGACAGATGGATGCATTCTCGTGGCAGAATGTTCAGGATCTGGAATTGAGTGTTAAGTTCACACCGACAAAGAAGCTCAACGCGAGGGTCGCGGTCCATGCGTTCTGGCTCGCGAGCAATGACGACTCCTGGTACCGCGCGAATGGTGTGACCACGGTCCGTCCGCTGACACCCGCAGCAAGGGCCGCAGGCAGCTACATCGGAACAGAGGCAGATCTCACGCTCACCTACGCGCTCTCAAAGAACGTGAACATTGAAGGCGGATACTCGCACTTCTTCGCTGGCGATTACCTCGCAGACACCGGCGCGAGCGACGACGCGAACTTCGGATACATTCAGACAACCATTTCGTTTTGACGAGGATTGCGGACGGATGCGGGCAGGCGGGGTTTTCAATTGGTCTTGGGCTCTGCCGCCGCATCCGTTCCTTCCCGCCGATGAAACCGGCAGTGGAGCATGAGCAACATTCCATTCATTCCTGAAACAGCGCCTTTCACCGCGGAACAGCGTCAATGGCTGAACGGCTTCCTCGCCGGGATGTTTTCCAGCTCCAAGCTCCCAGCCGAGACACCCACGTCGCGCGAGCCACTCGTGCTACTTTATGGAAGCCAGACCGGAACCACGGAGGGTCTGGCGAAACGTGCGGCGAAAGAGGCGTCGAGGCACGGGTTTGATCCCAAAGTCGTAGGAATGGACAAGTATCAAAGCATCGCGTGGGAGAAG
Organism: Verrucomicrobiaceae bacterium; assembly: GCA_005791535.1. Taxonomy (GTDB): domain Bacteria; phylum Verrucomicrobiota; class Verrucomicrobiia; order Chthoniobacterales; family Chthoniobacteraceae; genus SXWH01. The sequence continues at coordinate 9,341 of SXWH01000231.1, forward strand.
GAGAGCAATGTGCTAGTGCTCACCAGCACTTACGGGGACGGCGAGCCACCCGATAACGCGCAGGCTTTTTGGGAATGGCTCGCTTCGGATGCGGCACCCCGGCTTGAACACGTTCGATACGGAGTCCTCGCGCTTGGCGATACGAACTACCCGGCGTTCTGCGAATTTGGGAAGAAGTGCGACGCGAGATTCGCGGCGCTTGGTGCACGACGAGCAGTGGAGCGGCGCGACTGCGACACAGATTACGAGACACCCGCGAGCGAATGGACGCACTCCGCGATCTCTGCGCTGAAGGGAAGTTCGGATTCGATGCGCAATGTCGCTGCAGCACCCGCACCAAAACAGATCGAGACCGTCTTCAGCAGGAAGAATCCGTTCACGGCAAAACTGAATGCGAACATTCTTCTCACCGGCTCCGGCTCGCAGAAAGAAGTCCGGCACTTCGAACTCGCTCTCTCGGGAAGCGGTCTCGAATACGAGGTTGGCGATGCACTTGGCATTTACCCAACCAATGCGCCGTTCGTCGTCGAACGGATTCTGAAACTCTTGGGATGTGACGGAGAGGAAGCGGTTCAATCCACGCTTGGCGAACTTCCATTGCGGCTCGCTCTGAGCCGGCACCTCGATGTGACGAAGCCCACGAATGAACTCCTTGCGGCAGCAGCACAGCGCTCCGCTGCATTCGCCCAAATTTTCGCGGACAAAGCTGCGCTCAAGTCTTGGCTGTACGGTCGCGAAGTCGCGGATGTGCTGGCCGAATTGCCATCGTCTATCGCGCCCGCGGATTTCGTGCCCCTGCTGCGGAAGATGGCTCCGCGGCTGTATTCCATCTCTTCGTCGCCAAAGGCGCATCCGGGGGAAGTTCACCTGACGGTGGGAATCGTCCGCTATGAATCGCATGGCGTACTGCGCGGCGGAGTATGTTCTACATTTCTCGCGGACCGCGCAGTTGACGCACCGGTTTTCATCCAGCCGTCGCACGGCTTCAAACTTCCATCGAGCGGCGACACTCCCATCATCATGGTGGGCCCGGGAACCGGCATCGCGCCATTCCGCGCGTTCGTCGAAGAGCGCATCGCAACCGGCACCACGGGAGCGAACTGGCTCTTTTTCGGCGATCAGCGCCGGGCGACGGATTTCCTGTACGAGGAGACACTGACGACCTGGCTGCGCGACGGGCATCTGGCACGGCTCGACCTGGCATTCAGTCGCGATCAAACGGAGAAAATCTACGTGCAGCATCGAATGCTCGAGCAAGCATCCGAACTGTGGGAATGGCTGGAGGCCGGAGCGCACTTCTACGTGTGCGGAGATGCTGCACGAATGGCGAAAGACGTGGACGCAGCGCTGCATCAAGTCATCGAAACTACAGGCGGGAAATCTCCTGAGGACGCGGCCGCATACGTCACCAAATTGAAATCCGACAAGCGTTATCAACGGGATGTCTACTAACACGTCGAGTTCTCCATTCACCGGCGAGCAAAAGGAATATCTTGCCGGATTCTTCGCCGGAGTCGCACAGCGCGGAATGCGATTCGCAGACGCGGCGCCGCCGAGCAGCCAACCCCAACCGGAACCGGACGACCTGATCTTCGAAGAACGCGTTAAGCGGGAACTCCACCCGCTCGATGCCTACGGACAAATTCTCGAGAACGCCGCCGCAAACCGAGCACCGGACAAGGAGGAGATTTTCCGCTTTAAGTGGAACGGTTTGTTTTTCCTGACTCCGGTGAAAGATGCGTTCATGGCACGATTACGAATCCCCGGAGGCTTCCTCTCAACGCACCAGTTTCGAGAACTCGCGCGCGTTGCGGAGCAACTCACCACGGGATACGTCCAAATCACTACCCGCGCGAACTTGCAGATCCGGCTCATTGAGCCACGGAACGCGCCTGAGTTTCTACGCAGAGTTCAGTCCGTAGGCCTGCACACCAGGGGCGCGGGCGCTGACAACATTCGCAATCTCACCGCAAACCCGACTGCTGGAATTGACCCGGTCGAACTCATCGACGTGCAGCCATTCGTCGAGGACCTTGGAGCGCGGATTATCAACGACCGTGCGTTCTACGACCTCCCAAGGAAGTTCAACATCGCACTCGACGGCGGTGGTCTGATCGGGGCGGTTGAAGATACCAATGACATCGGTGCCAAAGCTGTTCGTGTTGAACCAGGCTCGGGGCTCTTCGAAGAGACACCCGTGGCGTTCCGAATCGCACTTGGCGGCGCAACCGGGCACAAGGCATTCGCGCGGGATGCCGGAGTGCTGGTGACGCCGGAACAATTGGTGAAGACGATTCTCGCGATGGTGCGTGTGTTCATCGCGAAGGGCAACCGCGGCGATCGGAAGAAGGCCCGATTGAAGCACCTGCTCGAAAAGATGAGCGTCGAAGAGTATCTCGGCGAAACCGAGAAACTTCTGGGCTTCACACTGACGAGATTCGCACAAGACCCGGAAAAACTCCGATGGGCGTCACAGGATATTGCACATTCCCACGTCGGTGATTTTCCGCAGAAGCAACGAGGGCTGAACTACGTCGGCGTGACCATCCCGGTCGGTCAGATATCGCCAAAACAAATGTTGCGCGTTGCGGAACTCGCCGACCTCTACGGAAGCGGCGAAATCCGGCTGACCGTGTGGCAGAATTTCATCATTCCCAACGTACCGGACGCATTCGTTCCCACCTTGAAAAAGGCTCTCGAGAAATGCGGTCTCGGTGTGCGGCAGTCACATCTTTCGAGCGGAGTGATTGCCTGCACAGGCAGCCGATACTGCAAGTTTGCTCAAGCCGACACAAAGGCTCACGCCCTTCAACTAATCAAGATGCTCGAGGAACGCATCGGTGCCGACATGGACCAGCCGGTAAACATTCACTTCACCGGATGCCCGAATTCGTGCGCTCAACACTTTATGGGCGATATCGGACTCATGGGGGTGAAAGTGCGCGGCGAAGAAGGCTATCACGTCTTCGTCGGGGGAGGCTTCGGAAAGCATCAGGCTGTTGGCAGACAGATTTTCTCTGGCGTGCTGGCGGGCGAACTACCCGACTTGATCGAGAAACTGCTGCGGGCATATCTCCATCATCGCGCAGCGAAGGAATCATTCCTCACGTTCACCACACGTCACGAACTCGGAAGATTGCAGGAGCTTTTCTCGGAATGAGCGCACTCGTCGGGCATTCCTCACGAACATTGATTGACCAACTGCTCGACGAGCAACGCCAACTCACCGCGGTCGAGCAGTTCGCACAAAAGCACGCGAGTCATGACATACCCGCTCAGGCAAAATACTACCGCGATTTGATCCCGCTCTCAAAGCCGGGCCGGGGCGAGCAATATGCATTTGCTGTGAACCTCGACACCTGCACGGGATGCAAGGCGTGCGTCAGCGCTTGCCACTCGATGAACGGCCTCGATGAAGACGAGTCGTGGCGCGGCGTGGGGCTGCTCATCAATTCGGATGAAACCGCCTGGCAGCAGACAATCACCAGCGCATGCCATCATTGCGCGGATCCCGCCTGCGCGAATGGATGCCCGGTTCTGGCCTACGAAAAGGACGAGACCACAGGAATCGTCCGACACCTCGATGATCAATGCATCGGCTGCCAGTACTGCTCTTTGAAATGTCCCTACGACGTCCCGAAGTATTCAAACCGCCTAGGGATCGTGAGAAAGTGCGACATGTGTCAGGACCGTCTGGCGGCAGGCGAGGCGCCGGCCTGTGTGCAGGCGTGCCCGAATGAAGCCATCCGAATCGACCTCGTCGAAACCCAGAACGTCTCCGCTGAAGGATCGGTCGTCCCCGGGGCTTTCCGCTCCGACTACACGCGACCGACAACGATGTACCGCAGCACACGCGCAATTCCAAAAAGCGCAATGCCTCTGCAGACGAGTTCGCTCCGACTTGAACCCGCGCACTGGCCGTTGATCGTGATGCTTGTGCTTTCGCAGATGGCCGTCGGGCTCCACATCGCACATGTCTTCGTTCAGGAGACTGGCACGGCGCTTGGTGCCTTCGCATTCCTAAATGCAGCACTGCTCGTGAGCGTCGCGCATCTCGGGCGACCGCTGAAGGCATGGCGGGCGTTTCTGGGCTGGAGGCGGTCGTGGATGAGCCGCGAGATCATTGTATTTGGGATATATGCAGCAATGTCTGCTGCTCTCGCACTGCTCCCTCAAAACAGACCTCTATCGCTTGCCGTCGCGATTATCGGGCTGGCGGGAGTTTTATGCTCGGCGATGATCTACATCGACACGCAACGTCCAGCGTGGCGAAAGGAGATCACTTTCCCGCGATTCTTCGGCACGACCTTTTTGCTCGGAGCGGCATCATGCGGGTGCGTTCTGGCCTGGCTCGGGTCGCACACAGCGCAGACATTGGCGGTGATCACGACAATCATTCGTGTGTGGCTTTTCATGAGCGAAATGATGAGGCATGCAGAAGCAGTCCGCTCTCCGCAACTGCCGGAACATCAAGCAGCGCTCGCCGCCGCAACGTTGCTGCCGGGCGTGACCCAATTGCGCATCGGATTATTTGCCGCGGCGACCGTCTTTTCGATAACAGCCATCCTCGGCACCGCACCGCTGTGGCCGACGCTTTCACTACTAGCCACTCTCGCAGGCTGCGTGCTTGAGCGTTACAGTTTCTTCACCGCCTGTGCAGCGCCACGAATGCCCGGATTATGAAATTCTCCCTCGACGACCTTGTACCAATATTTCGGCAATTTGAGGGACCTCTGACATCGGAACTTGTCCGAAAGCCCGGCGACTTTGGTCTGGGCCAGGTTCCGGTCCGATTTAAACCCGATGCAACCACGACAACGGTTTGCGGCTTTTGCTCGACGGGCTGCGGACTGAAAGTTCACCTTCGGGATGGCTCCGCGGTGAACCTCTCCCCGGATACGGAGTATCCTGTGAATCTCGGGATGGCCTGTCCCAAAGGCTGGGAAGCACTGACCCCGCTCGACGCTCCAGACCGCGGAACCGTGCCGCTTCTATCTGGTCAGCCCGCAAGCTGGCACGACGCGATGAGTAGCTTTGCCTCACGTTTGCGCGAAATCCAACGTGTGCATGGACCGGAGAGTGTCGCCGTTCTGAGCACCGGGCAGATCGTGACCGAAGAAATGTGCTTCCTCGGTGCGCTTGCCAGAATCGGCCTCGGAATTCCGAATATCGATTCAAATACCCGCCAGTGCATGGCTACCTCACATGTTGCCTACAAGCAGTCATTCGGGTTCGACGCACCTCCTTTCACCTACGCGGATTTTGAGCAGTCTGACGTGCTGGTATTTATCGGCGCGAATCCGTGCATCGCGCACCCGATTCTTTGGCAGCGTGTCCTTCGCAATCGCAGGAGCCCGGAAATCCTCGTCGTTGACCCGCGGCGAACGGAGACAGCGATGGCGGCCAGCCGACACTACTCAATCGCCCCGAAGAGCGATCTGACACTGCTTTACGGGCTCGCAAATATCCTCATCAGCAGTGGCTGGATTGATCGCGAATTCATCGCGCAAAGCGTTTCAGGTTTTCCAGAGTTTGCGGAGTTCGTACGCGCGTTCACCACGGATCGCGTGTGCGCGGCGACAGGATTGGACGCCGAGGCTTTGTGGCAGTTTGCACAGTTGGTCGGAGATCGGAGCAAGCGCGTCTCCTGGTGGTGGACGATGGGTGTGAATCAAAGCCATGAAAGCACCCGCACCGCACAAGCGATTATCGCGCTGGCATTGATTACAGGCCAAATCGGAAAGCCAGGCACCGGCGCGAACAGCATCACCGGTCAATGTAATGCGATGGGCTCGCGATTGTTCGCCCATGCCACAGGCCTGCCATGCAATCGCGACTACGGAAGCCCGGCTGACCGTGCTGAAATCGCATCCATCTACGGCGTGCCGGCAGAGTCGATCCCGCAATCGGGCTCTCCGGCCTACGATCAGATAATCGACGGAGTAAAGACAGGGCGCATCAAGGCACTGTGGGTAATCGCAACCAACAGCGCACACTCGTGGGGGACGTCGGAGGACTTGCAGCGGGCGCTGGCCGGGCTCGAATTGCTCGTCGTTCAGGACATGTATCCCACCACGGAAACCGCGCGGCTCGCGCACATCTATTTTCCTGCTGCGGGATGGGGAGAAAAGGACGGCACGTTTATCAACAGCGAGCGCCGGATTGGGCTCGTAAAAAAGGTGCGCCGCGCACCCGGTGAAGCGCTGAGTGATTTCAACATCCTGCGCCTCGTCAGCGAGTATTGCGGTGTCGCCGATCAATTCCGCGAGTGGTCATCACCGGAGGCGGTATTCCGCATCATGCAACGACTCTCGAAAGGACGCCCGTGCGACATCACCGGCATCGCCGGATACGCGCAACTCGACACGGACGGAGGAATCCAGTGGCCGTACGCAAAAGACGACAAACCCGCTTCCCATCACCGGGAGCGCCGCCTGTTTGGTGACGGTCATTTTTTCCACCCAGACGGGAAAGCACGCATCCTTTTCTCGTCGCCGCGAGAACCGTCCGAGCCCACGGACGCCGGGTTCCCATTCGTGTTGCTCACCGGCCGTGGAAGCTCGGCACAATGGCACACAGGCTCGCGCACGGGAAAATCGGCGATTCTCGCGAAGATGCACCCCTCGCGGCCCTATGTGGAAATTCACCCGGAGGATGCACACGTGCTCGGCATCCTCCACGGCGGAGCTGTCGAAATCGTCAGCCGCCGCGGTATGGCGACAGCATGCGCCTGCGTGACGACCATCGTGCAACCCGGTTCGGTATTCATGCCGATGCATGATGCGCAGGTGAATACACTCACGGCTCCGGAGTACGATCCGCATTCGCGACAACCATCGTACAAATATTGTGCCGTGCAGGTGCGCCCGGTCTGATCGCGGTGCCGAGCGGACTACTTGAAGCCGTAAGCAAGCGCCCAGGATGTGCGCTTTTTGGGCGATGATTCGACCGAGAGCGCAAAATAGTAAGTGCCCGTGCGCTTCGGCGAAACTTTCACTCCGGCCGCAGCACCTTTTTGCCAGGACTCCGCGTCGCACAACTTCCCATCCTCGTCGTAAACGTGAATCGACACCGTCGCCTTCGGCTCATCGCTTCCCAGCCAGAACCAGTAAGTGTTCCCTTTGAACAACTGCTGTCTCACCACAGTCGGCTGCCCCGCGGGCAATGAGCCGCCCCAGAATTCCTGCCGCACGAGAAAACCCTGCTTCACGTAAGGCTCCGCAGCCGCCGTGGCACGGGCGCGCGCCGCATCCACCCAATTCGCGGCGGTGGCGGTCATCAGGAGGGCTAGAGCCACGATGAAGGATGTGAACGATTTCATGGTGATTTTCATTTGCGTTGAATTGCCTGTACAAGCGAGCGCGAAATTTCGCCCGCCTGCCGCACAGCGGTTTGAGTGATACGTCCATTGTCTGCGGGCGCAACGATGGGCTTCAAATCGGCCAGCCCTTTTCGAATCTGCACGACGAGTTCCGCCAAACGCTGCCGCCCGCGCAGCGAATCGAGCTGTGCAGCGAAATGATCGATGATGAGCGGCTGCCGCAACAAATCCGCACCATCTCGCTCAAAGTCGGCACCAACGACCGAGCAAAGGGCCTCAGTGCCGCGCAGCCAACCTCCGATGCTTACGAGATTCGCAAGCGATTCGCTATTCAACTCGACCATCGCATCGCGGACGTCGGTCAACGCTCCATCGAGTTCCTGCCGGACTCGCTGCCACTGCTTTTTATCGGCAAACTCCACGATGCTGTTTGCCCGGCGGACGACCGCCTTGCGAACACCCAACGCGTTGGAAAATGTGAGAATCGAGCGCCCCAGATTCCGCACTTCATCAGCATCCTCAGCCTCCACGGCGATGAATCCTTCGGCAATAATTGTCCCGAGCGTGAATGCGATACGGGTGGACTCACCGGTTGGCTTCGCGCTGGCGAGTTCGTGGTTGATCAACCCGGCCCATTTCGGACGTCCGAGTTTGTCGAGCACTGCAAAAATTTCGCTCGGCACCGGCACAACGACTTTGTCCACAAAACGTGCCTGACTCGGCATGACCGGCGCCGGTGGGTCCAGCGCGAGCGAGGCCACCGTCGTGGCGAGAAGGAGAGAAATTGCGGTCTTCATGACGGATGCACTTCAGCAGAGCGGCTTCGGAAACGCCAGCCATTGCTTGTCCAGCGAGCATTGCAAATTGCCGTTTCCATGCCGGATTCGGCCGCTAAAAAGCCGATTGCTGTCCGACCGCTTTCCAATAAATTGGTGCCGATTCCGTCAACTCAAACCATCATTTCAATACCTAGATCGATGAACACGAACACCCGCCGCCACCGTTTCCGCCTCGCAATTTCAGCAGCCGTCATACTTCCATCGCTCGTCGTCCGCGCAGGAACCATCTGGGATGGTGGCGCAGTCGGGGTCGGTGCGAATGACTGGGGCCTCGGCGACAACTGGAACGACAACCTCACTCCACCGACCGGCGCGACCGTGGACCTGACGTTTGCGGGCAGCACGAGGACTTCGCCGTTCAACAACTACACGTCATTCGACGACTTCCATTCGATCTTCTTCGATGCTTCCGCGGCGAGTTTCAACCTCTTCGGCAACGCGATCGATATCTTCGGCAAGATCGAGAACTACAGCACAAACCCGCAGACGGTTTCGCTGCTCGACCTCGCTATCAACGCCGGCCAGTCGGGGACGGGCGAGTTCAATCCGGTGAACGGCGACCTCACCATCGCGAGCAACAACGTTTTCACAAACGGGAATACGCTCCGAGTTTACGGCACAAACAACAAGACGGTGACGTTCAGCGCGAGCACCGTGATTTCACAGGCCGGGCACTTCAATGTAGAGCAGGCGAGCAATGTCGTTTTCCTCGGCAACAACACCTACGGCGGAACGACCAACGTGCTCGCGGGCACGCTGACCGTTGGAAATGGCGGCACGACAGGATCAACAGGGACCGGGACAGTGACCGTGCTCGCTGGCGCGAAGTTGACCTACAATCGCAGCGACGCGGTCACGATCGGACAGACACTCAACGTGGGCGGTGAACTGATCAAGCAGGGCACGGGAACCCTCACGATTTCGGGCGCGCAAACAGGAATCACGGGCACGGTCGCAATCAACGCAGGCCGCATCACGATGGGCGCAAACAACTCGCTCGGGACTGCGCCAATCACGCTCAACGGCGGAACCATTGAACGCAATGCCGCAGGACAGACCGTGGCAAACGCCATCAGCATCGGCGCGGCGGGTGGCACCATACTGGGACGGCAGGTTGTGGATGATTACACGGTTTTCTCCGGTCAACTTACGGGTGCGGGGGCTTTGACCGTCCAAGGCCTCGTGACCTTGAACAATAATACAAACACGCACTCCGGAAGCGTGGCGATTTCCAATGCGTCCGCAACCTATCTGCGACTCACTGCGAGCGAAGTGCTCGGCAATACCAGCGCAGTGACGATGGGCGGAGCGAACGCCAACTTCCGCCTCGATGGCGGCGTCACCGAGACCATCGGCAGTCTCGCAGGCAGTGGAACGATATTTGTGTCCAATGTAGGCGGCGGCACCAATGGAACGCTGAAGTTTGGAGGGAACAACACGAGCACGACTTACACCGGCGGGCTATCAAACAACGACGGACAACTGCACCTCGTGAAGCAAGGCAGCGGAACATTTACACTAAATCCGACAGGCACGATTTCCTTCCAGAGCCTCACCGTCAGCAACGGCACGGTAAGCACGTCAAATGCGGCATTCGGAGCGAACGCAACGATCACGCTCGGTGATGCGGATACCGGCGCAAACAACGTCGCACTCGTCGCGAGCACAAACGGAATCACGATCGGGCGGCCAATCACAGTCTCCGCGAACGGTTCGGGAACGGCTACGATTGGCTCCACCGGAGGCACGACAAATAGCACAACTTTCTCGGGCCAGCTGACACTCAATCGCCCGACGATCCTGACGGGCGCGAACACCGATCGCACCACCTACACAGGCAAGATCACCGGTAATGTCGGCACGCTGACAATTACAGGCGGGCAGCGCACTGTTTTTGACAACGCCGCCGGCGTGAACGACTTCGTGGGTGACCTTGTAATCTCCGGCACTGGAACCGTCCTTCAGACGGGCGTAGTCACGCAGACCGGGGAAGCAATTCCCAACACCAGCAACGTCACGGTCGGTGCGGGAACGCTGCTCAAGTTTGCCAACAACGCAGGCTCAACCGAGACGATCAACGGCCTGAACGGCACCGGAATCGTTCGACGCCACGAAGGAGTAGGCGGACTCACGACACTGGCAATCGGATCTGCGGGAGCAAGCGGTTCGTTCGGCGGAACGCTGGAAAATGGCGCGGGCACGCTCGCGATTCGAAAAGAGGGCGCGGGCACGCAGACCATTTCGTCCGTCTCGGGAAACACGGCGAGCGGCGGCATCACCGTGAATGGCGGAGTGCTGAAGTTCACCGGTCTCGCTGCATTCGACTCCGGCACATTCAATACGGCGCAGGCTTACAACATCAATAACAGCGGCACACTAGAAATCGCCGGAGACTGGCTTACCAAGAGCACGAGCACATACAACGTCAACGCGGGCGGAACGCTCACATTCAGCTCGCCGGGCGTCGCCGTCGTGGGCGACCGCTCGATCAACTACGTCAATGTTTTGAATCTCACCGACGGAACCGTAAATGGGCCGTCCACTTATCGCGTTGGCAACAACACGACCGCGACACACACTTTTTCCGGCAACCTCGGCAACACCATCAGCACCGGATTCGGCATGGTGAAGAACGGCGCATCGCAGACAGTGAACCTCACTGTTAACGACGGAACCGCTGATGCCGACCTCACGGTAAGCGGCGTAATTTTCGACATTGCGCCGTTCGTTGGCTCCACGCTCAACAAACAGGGTGCCGGAAAGATGGTCTTCAGCGCAGCAAACACCTATACCGGCCCGACGACAATCACCGCGGGCACTCTGCAAGTCGGCGCTGGCGGCACAACAGGAACGCTCGGCAGCGGAACCGTCACGAATAATTCCATTCTCAGCATCAACCGCAGCAACGCATTCACAGTGGCCAATGTCATCGGCGGCACTGGCGTGCTGAACAACAACGGCACCGGCACCGTGACCCTCACCGGCGCGAATACTTACACGGGCGCGACCAATGCGAACGCCGGTGTGCTTCACACCACGCCCGCGCAGACCGGCGCGACGACCGTCAACATAGCCGACGGCGCGACCTTCGGCGTGAAGTTGCTCAGCCTCGGAACGACCTTCAGCGCCGCTACACTCAACAGCGGCACGACGACTGGCGCAACAATCGGCTTTGATACCGGCGCACTCGGAAACCCGACCGCCGCGGTAATTAGCACGACCACATTCACCCCCACCGCACCGACGACCCTTCGCGTGCTCGGCTCAAATATTACCGCGGGCACTTTCCCACTGCTGGACTATACTGGCAGCATCGGCGGCGTTGGCTTCGCCGGGCTGACGCTCGCGCTGCCGTTCCGCGTAGCGGGCGTTCCCGTGAACAATACGACCGACACGCGCGTGGACGTAAATATCACCGGCGCGGAGACCGCCAAGTGGCAGGGCAATGTAAATGGTGACTGGGATATTGACCCCGATGGCGGAAACTCGGCGGGCACGTTCAACTGGAAAACTTCGCTCCTTTCCACCAGCACCCGCTACGCTCAGGGCGCAGTGAATACGGACACCGTTACGTTTGACGATACCGCAACCGGCACGAAGAACGTCAACCTCACGACGACACTAACACCCAACTCGCTCACAGTGGACACCGCAGCGACGTATTCATTTACCGGCACCGGCAAACTCAGCGGCGCGACCGGCATCACCAAAACCGGCACTGGCACGCTCGCGGTCACGAACACCGGCGCGAACGATTTCACCGGAACGGTGGATATTCAGAACGGCACTCTTTCCTCGAATACCATCGGAGGCGCACTCGGCGCGGGCACCAGCGCGGTGCTCGTCGGCAGCGCAGCAAATGCGGGCACACTCCGCTACACCGGCACCACAGCGGCCTCGACCAGCCGTGCGCTCACGCTCGGTGCGGCAGGCGGTGCTCTTTCCGTGGACGATTCCGCGACCACGCTGACCGCTTCCGGCGTCATCAGCGGCGGCGCACTCGTGAAGAACGGCAGCGGCTCTGTTTTGCTCACCGCTGCGAACACTTACAGCGGCGGCACGACTGTCAGCGCGGGCCGCTTGCAGGGAAATACGAACACAGCCTTTGGCACAGGCCCTATCACCATCGGCGACACCGCTGCGAATGCCTCGATTTACCTCGGCCAGCGTGCAGATATCACAAATCCGGTCACCGTGAGCGCGCTCGGAAGCGGCACGGTTGTCATCGGTGCCGATGACTCCGGGAGCGGAGCCAACGCATCCACTTACGCCGGGCTCATCACACTCAATCGCCCGACGACATTCAGCGGAGAGGTCCTTACAGACAGGCTCGCGATTGACGGTCAGGTAACCGGAAACGTCGGCACGCTCACCGTCAGCGGCGGTGCGCGGACGACTTTCCTTTCCACGCTGAATGACTTCACCGGCGACATTGTCATCACCGGCACGGGAACGATTCTGCAAGCGAGCGTTGCAACGGCAGCGGAGACCATTCCGAATGGCAGCAGCATAACCGTGAACGCGGGAGCGATCCTGCAACTCACATCGAACGGCGGAGCCGAAACCATCAATGCCCTCAACGGTGCGGGCACCGTTCGCACCTTCCCGACTGCGGCGTTCGGCGGCAATCTCACCCTCGGCTCCGCGAACGGCAGCGGAACCTTCAGCGGAACGCTGGTCAATGGAACGAATCCGCTTTCACTTACCAAAGTGGGAACCGGCACCCAGACGCTAACCGGCTCAAATACATACACGGGTGCAACGACGGTAAACGACGGCTCGCTCATCGTGAACGGAAGCATCTCCGGCAGCGCCACCACGGTGAACGCCGGCACGCTCGGCGGCAACGGAACGGTCGGCGCGCTCACACTCGCGGGTGGAAATCTGGCACCGGGAAACAGTGCGGGTATTTTGAATGCGAACGGCAACACGTCGCTCAACGGCGGCACATTCACGGCGGAAATCAACGGTCCGACTGCGGGAACAGGCTACGATCAACTCAACGTTACCGGCACGGTCAACTTCGGCGGCACCGTGCAACTCTCGCTTTCCCTGGGCTTCGATCCATCGGATGACGGCTCGCAGACCTTTACACTGGTCGCGAACAACGACATCGATGCGATTTCGTTCGTCGATTCCAACTCGCGATTCGCAATCGGCGCAAACCTCCTTGAAGAAGGCGAATCATTCTTCATCGGCGCGCAGGACTTCGCGATCAGCTACATCGGCGGAAGCGATGCCAACGACGTCGTGCTCACCGCAATCCCGGAACCGGCAAGTGCGGTGCTTTTGCTCGGTGGTCTCGCCGCGCTCGGAATGCGCCGTCGCCGGAAATAGCGACGCTTGCCGCAGAAACCCGAAGCTTCTATTCAAAAGAGCACCATGCCGTCATTCGACATTACCTCAGAAGTGGACAAACAGGAGCTCGACAATGCCGTCAATCAAGCAGCCAAGGAGCTCTCCACGCGATTCGATTTCAAGGGCAGCAACGCCCGCATTGAGCTCGATTTGAAGGAGTCGAAAATCAAACTTTCCGCCGAGGATGCGAGTCGCGTCCGCGGGCTGCACGACATCGTCATCGGGCGCCTCAGCAAGCGCGGCGTTGACCTCCGAAATGTGGAA